>NZ_CAKVKB010000078.1 GCF_934754915.1 uncultured Clostridium sp. | reverse complement strand
TTATTGGCGCTTTTTATGTGTTGTGTACCAATTGGTATACAAGCAGAAGAGGAGGTGTTATCTTTTGAATATACAGGTCAAAAGATAGAGATTAAAGGAACAAAATTATATCACTTTATTGATGATGATATATATACATCTGAAGCTCCAATTGATTGTGGAAGGTATCGAGCTATTTATTCGGATGGTAGTTATATTGATTATGAAATAACTCCAAAAATAGTTCATGTAAATGTGCGATATAACAAAGATTGGAGACAAGGTGATCCAGAAGAAGAACGTTATTTATGTGAGTATGATGGGGATTATGAATTTAAATTGGATTCTTATGTCAATGGTGATTTTAAAGCAATTGATTGCAATGATAACTACAAATTTGAATTTGAGCCAAAGAATAAGAAAGATGTAGAAATAGTTAAAACAACTATAACTCATCCAGATGTAGATTATGTTTATACAGGTTCTGATATTGTGATTGATAGTAAAGTGAATTCTATTAGTCCAATTATATTAAAGAACGCAGGAGAATACATTGTTGGTTTTAGTGTAGATTCTAATTATTATGAATCCATTCCATTCAAGGTTACGATTCATCCTAAAACAGTACAACTAAGATTAAATAAGTATCAAAAATATGTTGGAGAAAAGGATCCAGTATTTGAAACAGATGATTACATATTAACAAGAGAAGTTGGCGAAGGTGTTGGCAATTATAAACTTAATGCAAAAAGTAAATCAAGAAATTATAAGTACGAAATCATTGAGAATGATGTATTTACTATCTTAGAAAACAAGTCACAACAAATAAAACCTGAAGTAACTGATTACCCAAGCAATGATGAAAATAAAGAACCATTACAATCGGTTAATGATTCGAATAAAGATAAAATTAAACATGCTGGTGCTTCGGATAAGAACACAAGTATAAACACTGAAACAAAAGTAGATAATAAATCTACGAATACAGAAACAAAAGTTGTAACAGGTGTATCAAATTTTACTTTAATGTATTATTTGATGATGGTTTCAAGTATTGCAGTGATAATCTATATCTTAATAAAGAAAAGAAATGTTAAAAGTTAAATAAGAATAAACAGAACCCTTACCTGGTATATGAGTGAGGGCTTTGTTATTGTTAATCAAATAAATATAAGGTTATTTATTAATATAGGGAAAGCGAAGACAACTAAATAAATATAATAATGTTGTAAATGGTTAGCTTTGTAGGTAGAATATAAAGGTATCTGAAAGGGATATTGTATTAAAAAGGAGATACTTAGTTATGAAAACAACATTGATTATTATGGCGGCTGGAATTGGTTCTCGTTTTGGTGGTGGAATCAAACAGTTAGCTAAAATGGGTCCAAATGGAGAAATCATTATGGATTACTCAATCTATGATGCGAAAGAAGCTGGCTTCGATAAAGTCGTGTTTATTATTCGTAAGGATATTGAAGAGGAATTTAAAGAAGTAATAGGTAATCGTATCCAAAATTATATGGATGTAGAATATGTATTCCAAGATATTAATGATTTACCAGAAGGATTTACTTGTCCTGAAGGTCGTACAAAACCTTGGGGAACAGGGCAGGCTGTACTATGTGCAAAAAGTGTTGTAGATACACCTTATGTGATTATTAATGCGGATGATTATTATGGAAAAGAAGCATTTGTGAAGTTACATGATTTCTTGGTTGAACATGCGAAAATGGGAAAAGAATTTGACATGGGTATGGCTGGATTCATTTTAAAGAACACTTTAAGTGAGAATGGAACTGTAACTCGTGGTGTATGTAAAGTGGATGATAATAATTTATTAAAAGAAGTTTATGAAACAACTGGAATCAAGGCTGAAGGGGATAAAATCGTATGTGATAATCCGGAAGTAGAGGTTTGGGCAAAACCAGAAAGTAATGTTTCTATGAATATGTGGGCTGGTTATCCAGATTTCTTAGACTATTTAGAAAAGGATTTTAGTACGTTCTTATCAAATATTTCAGATAATCCGATGAAGAAGGAGTATTTGCTTCCAAATATTGTGGCTGAATTATTGAGAGAAGATCGTATCAATGTAAAGGTACTTGAAACGCATGATAAATGGTTTGGTGTAACATATGCTGAAGATAAGGAATATGTACAAAATGCCTTTAAACAATTGATTGAAGATGGTGTATATCCTGAAAAATTATGGAAATAGTACTAAAAATACTATAGACTCAAATAAAATCAATGAATAAAAACGTCACACACTTTTATAGTGTACATTAATAAAAAGTTAAAAATAGATAAAATCAATTAGCCTTCACTAAGATAACAAGTGGAGGCTTTGTGCTATGTAGCAGTCATTTACAATTGTGTATGCGTTTACATCTGAATGGTTATAATTCTAATTGAGTGTATTGATGGATTTATTCGATATATAAAGCAAATTTTATAAAATTTTTTTTGTTTCTCTGTATTTTTAATATTTCTTTTAAATAAAGTATATCTTTAACTTTTGTGATTTTTGTATGAATTTTCAGGTATTAAATGGTAATTGACATATTATATATATAGGATAAAATTATTAGGCAATAGTTTTATTGTGGTATAAGTATGACTGTTGTAAGGTAATAGGAATAAAAATGATACATTTAGATGATATTAGAAATAGCTGGCTTACCGCATTTTTGATTGATTCGTTCATCTTCTACTGGGGGTATGGGTAGGGAGGAGTGTATCTAAAATTTCATATTTCATTGCTTATTAAGACTTGTTAAATTCTAATAAGCTTTTTTTTATGTTTATAGGAATGGGAGAGTATTATGTATAGGAAGAATGCAAATGGGTGGTTGAAGCATATCGATTTTATCATTCTTGATATGATATGTTTGCAAATTGCATTTGTGGTGGCTTATTTTATTAAGAATGGAAATATACATCTATATAATAATTTCTTATATAGGAATATGGCTATCATATCAGAAGTAGCTGATTTAATGGCTTTACTTATTTTTGGTACATTAAAGGGTGTGTTAAAAAGAGGGCATTATCAAGAATTTGTAAAAACATTAAAACATGGTTTTATTGTTTGCTTATTGGCTGTTTTATATTTGTTTGCAGTTCAAAAAGGGATTTTCTTCTCTAGATTTATTTTATTCTTAACAATCGGTATTTATTTTATATTGACTTATATAGTAAGAGAACTATGGAAGGGTCATATAAAAAAGGGCGTTAATAGTGGTAAGAGAAGAAAACTATTAATTGCAACTTCAAGTACTATAGCTTATAAAGTTATTGAGAATGTTGAAAAGAATAATTATTCTCGATATGACATTGTTGGTGTTGCTTTATTGGATAAGGATTCAATTGGAAATCAAATCAATAATGTATCTGTAGTAGCAAATAATGAAACAGTTGGTATGTATGCTTGTAAAGAGTGGGTAGATGAAGTGTTAATTGTTTTACCTAAAGAAATTGCTTATCCAAATACGTTGATTGAACAATTAACATTGGCTGGTATTACAGTACATATGAATTTAGCTAAGGTAGTAAATTCACCTGGTAAGAAGCAGTTTGTTGAAAAGATTGGTGATTATACAGTTTTAACTACAAGTATTAATTATGTTTCTTTAAATGAATTGTTCTTAAAAAGAGTATTTGATATTATTTGTGGAATATTAGGATGTATATTAACACTTGTTATTTGTATCTTTATTGGACCTGCAATTTATATTGCAAGTCCAGGCCCCATCTTCTTTTCTCAAGAACGTGTTGGTAAGAATGTGAAGAAATTTAAGATGTATAAATTTCGAAGTATGTACTTAGATGCTGAAGAAAGAAAATCAGAATTAATGAAAGACAATAAGCTTGGGGATGGAAAGATGTTTAAACTTGATTTTGATCCTCGAGTTATTGGAAATAAAGTATTGTCTGATGGATCCCGTAAAACAGGTATTGGTGAATTCATGCGTAAAACGAGTTTAGATGAATTCCCACAATTTTTTAATGTATTAAAAGGAGATATGTCTATAGTAGGAACTAGACCTCCTTTAATATCAGAAACAAATCTATATGAGTATCAACATTTTGCACGATTAGCTATTAAACCAGGAATCACTGGTATGTGGCAAGTGAGTGGAAGAAGTGAAATTATAGATTTTGATGAAGTAGTTAAATTAGATAAATATTATATTGAGAACTGGAATCTCGGTTTAGATATCAAGATTCTATTAAAAACAGTACTAGTTGTAGTATGTAAAAAAGGTGCTGTGTAAATTTACAATGGAAAGGAAAATAAAATGGAACAAAAAGAAATGAAGATTTGTCTTGTTGGGTCTTCAGGTGGTCACTTGACACATTTATATATGTTGAAACCATTTTGGAAGGATAAAAATCGTTTTTGGGTTACATTTGATAAAGAGGATGCTAAAAGTGTATTAGAAGGTGAAAAGATGTATCCTTGTTATTATCCAACAAATAGAAGTTTAAAAGCTCTGATTAAAAATACACGTATTGCGTGGAAGGTATTGCATAAAGAAAAACCAGATTTAATTATCTCTTCAGGTGCTGCCGTAGCCGTACCGTTTTTCTATTTAGGTAAAATGATGGGAGCTAAATTAATTTATATAGAAGTGTTCGACAGAATTGATAAACCAACAATGACGGGAAAGATGGTATATCCAATTGTAGATAAGTTTATTGTTCAATGGGATGAACAAAAAAAGGTATATCCAAAAGCAATAAACCTTGGAAGTATTTTCTAGAGAGGTAAATAATGATATTTGTAACAGTAGGAACGCATGAGCAACCATTTAATAGACTTGTGCAAGAAATAGATAATCTAAAAAGAGATGGTGTGATTACTGAGGATGTTATTATGCAAACTGGTTATAGCACATATGAACCTAAATATTGTCAATGGGATAAATTAATTCCATATAAACAAATGATTAAAAATGTAGAGGATGCTCGTATTGTGATAACTCATGGGGGACCAGCAAGTTTTATAATGCCTCTTCAGATTGGCAAAACTCCAATTGTTGTGCCTAGACAAAAGAAATTTGATGAACATGTTAATGATCATCAAGTTGAATTTGCAAGAAATGTAGCAGAAAGAATGGGAACAATTATTCCAGTTGAAGATACTAACAAACTTGGGGAAGTTATAAAAAATTACGATACTATTATTGCTAATATGAATAATAAAATTATGAGTAATAATAAAGTGTTTTGTGATGATTTAGAAAACATAGTTAAAGATTTATTCTATCATTAAAATCAATAAAATTACTAATATTAGTTAAAATGAAAGGAACCAGATTATGCCTATAGGATTGGGATTTCAGCGTAAGCACAGATTTCTAGGATATAAACTGAAATATATGTATTATTTTATTGCAAGAAGAGATATACTTCAAAGAAAAGAATCTTATGGAGACCAGAATAAAGATGAAGTAATATATGTTATTAAGCCTGATTATCAAGATGGAGTAGAAGGATTGCTTTCTTTGATTTTTAAGCAAGTCTTATATATAGACTATGCTATAAAAGAAGGATACATTCCTTTTGTTGATTGGAAAAATTTTAAAACGCAATATTACGACGGAAAGAATAATGCTTGGAATTATTTTTTTCAACCTGTTTCTAATATAAGTGAGGAAGAAGCTTATACAAGTAAAAATGTCTATCTATCTGGATGGACTTTTAATGACATTAATTCAAAAGGATTGTTTGAAGAAGAGATTTTCTTTAATAAAAGGATAGAAAAACAAAGTTATGAATTACTAAAATCTAATCTTTTTTTTAGTGATGATGTAGTTAGAATTGTAAATGAAGAAGAAAAAAAACTTGATATTGAAAATTGTATAGGTGTTTATGTAAGGGGCACTGATTATATAAAATTGCGTCCATCCGGAGAATATGTTCAGCCAGATGTATTTATGGTTGAACAACAAATTAAACTGTTTTTACTAAAGTATAATGCACCTATTTATTTAGTTACTGAAGATGGAGATATCTATGATGAATTGACAAATAAGTTTGGAGATATAATAAGAATTGTATCATTTGACTCATTTATCAGAAACTATGATGGGAAAGATGTTTTGAGTAGGTCAGGTGTTTTGAATGATGATAAAAAGCAACGGGGACAAAACTATTTAGTGAAAATGATTTTACTTTCAAAATGCAAGTATTTAATTAGTTCGATAACACAAGGATCTAAATTTAGTTATGCTTTGAATGGTGGTAAATATAAAGATGAATATATTTTTAATTTAGGTCTTTATGATTAAGAAAGAAAGATTTTGGTGAAGTAATATGTTATTTAGTATAGTAATTCCAGTATATAATGTAGAAAATTATTTAGATGAATGCGTGCAGTCAATTTTAAGTCAAGTAGGTAAAATAGATTATGATTGTGAAATATTATTAATTGATGATGGTTCAACAGATAATAGTGGTAAAATATGTGATTCATATGTTGCTAAATATCCAACCATAGTTAAGACTTATCATAAGAAAAATCAAGGATTATTGGCGACAAGAAGGTATGGATTTAATAGAACATCTGGAGAGTACATTATCAATTGTGATTCTGATGATTTGCTTGAAGATACAGCACTTGAGACATTATATAATATTGTTAAAAAATATGAATTTCCAGATGTAATTATTTATAATCATAATAGTTATGATGGTAAAAATAAAACAACTGCATTTAAGGATATATTCACAACTGACCATGATTGTGTAGTAGAAAAAAAAATAGTTTTAGAAGAATTTCTTAGCCGACATAGTATTGTAAGTATCTGTGGGAAAATGATTAAAAGAACATGCATTGATTTTGACAGAAATTATAGCGATTATGGTAGATTAAGTACAGGAGAAGATACTTTACAATCAATTGAATTCTTTTCTAATGCAGTCTCATTTGTATATTTAAATGAATCGTTATATGACTATAGATATGGATCTGGAATGACTGTGAAATTCGATGCAAATTATTTCTTCACATTTAAGCGTGTATTTGAATCTATAGAGAAAAAAAAAGATGAGTGGAATTTGAAAAATTTTGATTTATTATTTGCTATAAAAGTTTTACAAACAGCTGGTAGAGCTATTACACAATCAAGATATAATACATGGAGGTCAGTTAAAGATCAGAAAGAATACCTATTGAAGATATGTAATGACTCTATGGTGATATCGAATTTTAAATATATAAAAGAAGTAAGAAATAAACTACAATTTAACCACTATATTTTATTATTGTTATTGAAGAAGAAGAGATTGTTATCTATAGTATTATTATTAAATCTTAAAAATGTATTTTTATTGAAAAAATAATTGGGAGGTTTTATATAAAGTATGGTGAGATTTTTACAAAGTTGTGTTTATTCATTAGATGTAATGATATATTTTAGAGCTAAATATGATAATGAAAGATTAAGAAAATTTGTATCAATTTTGTTAATCCCATTAGGGTTAATTCGATATGTGTGGATGTCGATAAAAGCAAAAAAAATTGAAAATAACGAAAAAAAGTGTGCAATTGTTACGATTGTAAAAAATGAGGGGAAGTATATTAAGGAATTTATTGAATATTATACAGCTTTAGGTTGCGATTTAATTATATATGATAATGATTCAGATGATAATACTTCTTTAATAGTGAATGAATATAAAAATGTTAAATATATTCCATGGCATGGCAAAAAAAGACAAATCGATGCATATAACGAAGCAACAAAGAAATATAAATATGAATATAAATATATGATGTTTTTTGATGCAGATGAAATATTAGTAGCAGATGAAATACTAGAAGGTAAATCACTAATGTGCATATTAGATTCATTTTTTAATGTTGATAAAAAGATTTCTTGTTTAGGTATAAATTGGTTAATATTTGGTTCATCAGGATTAATCGAAGACCCAAAATGTGGTGTGATTGATGCTTTTACGCAAGCAGCCAATGATGAGTTTGAGTGGAATCAATTAGTGAAATCTTGTGTAATTCCATCAAAAATTATTGGGTGGGTAAATCCACACCTTCCTTTACAGGTTCATGGATTTAAAAAAGTTAATCTCGATGGCAAGGTAATTGTACAACCTAGGAATATATTACCAAATAAAAACAATATTAGACTATATCACTATTTTGTAAAGAATAAACAACATTTTCAAGAAAAAGTAAATAAGGGTATGGCTGATAGAAATGCAAAACGAACAATGGATGAGTTTTATTATTATGATAAAAATGATGTAAATAATTTTAAAGCTATTGAAATTAGAAATTATATAATGTCTAAGAAGAATGAAAGTGCGTATAATTATGAAAGTTAAAATTTCAGAATTGCTATATAAAATTATACTTAGCTTATTAATGTTTGATGCAGCTTTTTATAGTACAACGTTGCCAATTGTTTTTAAGGATAAATTTCACATGATATGTTTAATTTTAACGTTGATATTTAGTGTATTTTGTATTTTTTCTAAAAAATATACAATCAAGTATTTGCTATTAAATATATTAATATTAATGTTTGGTTTAATAAGCTATCTCATTAGTGGAAATTCAGATATATTTACTAGCTTATTATTAGTAATGTTAGCGTGGAACATTAATTTGGATGAAATTTTAAAAATAATTTTTAACATTCGTTTCATTGTATTTATTCTAGTTGTATTCCTATCTTTAATTGGTATACTTGATGCCGGAACTATAGCTACAACTTCCGCAGATAAAGGTGTTTTATTAGGTTATGGACATGCCAATACATTTGCAGGGTCAGCAGGAATTTTGGTGTTTCTTGTGTTTGCAATTAAAAGAAACAATATAAAACACATACATTATTATATGGCTTTAATTGCAGATATATTTATATTTTATTTTTCAAGATCTAGAACAAGTTTGATGCTTATCTCACTATTAATTGTAATTGTTTATATGGTAAAGAATTCATCGTTAATAAATAATTGGTTTTTAAAAATATCTAAATATATATTACCATTAATATTAATTAGTATATTTACTTTTATCTTTATACGAACAAAAGGTATTGCTCCGCATTTTATTGATATAATAGATAAGATTATGAATGGTCGAATATTACTTGCTTGTATGAATTTAATGTATTATCCAATAACTTTATTAGGACAGAGAATAGATATGTCGTTAATTGCAGCATCAAATACATATTTTGCATTAGATAATGGTTATATCTATATATTGATTCATTATGGAGTAATTGGTTTATTAGTTATATGTATACTTCAACAGTATGCAATAACTCGTTGTATAAATGAATCAGAAACAATATTATGTGTCATATCAACATTAATTCTATGTTGGATGATGTATGAAGGCATGATGGTGTCAGCTACGGCAAATTTTACACTGTTATTTTCTGTTGTTACAATAAAAAAATATAATAATATAAAAACTCAGAAAGGAATAAATTTATGATACCTAAAATAATTCATTATTGTTGGTTTGGGAAAAAACCATTACCAGAAATTGCCATAAAATGCAAAAAAAGTTGGGAGAAATTTTTTCCTGATTATGAAATAATCGAATGGAATGAAGATAATTTTGATCTGAATAGTTGTGATTATGTAAAAGAGGCATATGAAGAAAAAAAATGGGCATTTGTAAGTGATTATGCCAGATTTAAAATTTTATACGAATATGGAGGAATATATTTTGATACCGATGTTGAGATAATAAAAAATTTTGATGATATATTAGAAAAAGGTGCTTTTATTGGACGCGAGAGAATTGCTGGTTCTTTCCCAGTAAATGCTGGATTAGGATTGGCTGCTAGACCTAAAATGCCAATTATTGAAGAAATTCTAAATAGTTATGAGAAATCGCATTTTATCCAAAGTACAAAGATGGAGACAGTAGTTGAAAGAGTAACAAAGATATTATCAGTATATGGACTTAGTAACGAGAATAAATATGAAGTGATTAAGGGGATGCAAATTTATCCTTTTGATTATTTTTGTCCTTTTGATTATAACATTGGGGAATTAAATGTGACAATAAATACGCGTTCAATACACTGGTATGATGCATCTTGGTTGGATAAAAAAATGCAAAAAAGGCGGGCAAATTGTGTAAAAATCCAAAAGACTTTTAAAGGTAGAACTGGAGAAAAAATAGCCAAAATATATACAAGTTTATCATATTATTGGGAATGGGTAACTACAGGGGATTTTGAAACAATAAAATGTAAGTTTATAGATAAAATTAAGAGGAAATAGTAAAGTGTTAAAAAAGGTTATTAAGTATTGTGTATCTAGAATGGGCTATTTACTTCCCATTAAATCTAAAATGTCTGTAAAAGAAGCAAGAAAATTGTTAAATGAATTTAGTTCAAAACCAACAGGTACTTGTTACACTCAAAATTGTATAGATTTACAATACGATTTACAGATAATAATTCCTGCATATAATGCTGAAGAATTTATAAAACAGTGTGTAGAATCCGTTTTAATTCAAAAGTCCGAATACAAAATATTAGTAGTTATAATTAATGATGGATCTACAGATTTGACCAGTATGATTTTAGATAAAATAAAAAAAGATAATGAATTAAATGAAAACATTCAATTAGAGATAATAAATCAATCGAATAAAGGATTTTCTGGTGCTAGAAATACAGGGTTAAAATGTTTAAAGGGTAGATATATAATGTTATTAGATTCAGATGATATTATACCTGAAAATACAATTAAGACAATGATGGATCATGCATTAAAAACGAATGCTGATATTATACAAGGAAGTTGGTATGATTTTAATGGTGATATAAAAAAAGAACATTTTGTAAATGCCAAAAGTAAAAATATATCTGGATATCCATGGGGAAAATTGTATAAATACACAATTTTTGAACATTTTAAGTTTCCTGAAGGCTATTGGTTCGAAGATACACCTATATCTTTTATATTAACGGGTTTACCTTTAAACATATTTCTAATCAACGATATAATATAAGGATACCGTTTAAACAATAATGGTATTACTGCAAAATCTTTAAATAGTAACAAATCGATAGATTCTTATTGGATTACTGAGTTATGCTTAGAAGAATTTTCAAAGTTTAATTTGCAATATGATCAGAGAGCATATGAATATTTGCTGAAACAAACTTTAATGACTGCAGGAAGAATTTGTAAACAGCCTTGGAAAGTTCGTGAATCGGTGTTTGTTTTAACATCGTATTTAAAAAATGAATACTTTGATGGATTTAAAACTAATGATTACAAAATGATGAAATTAGAGAAAGCGTTGGAAAAGAAAAGATTTTTCCAGTTTGAATTATTGAAATTACATATATGACTAGATTTGAAAAGGAGATAAGTTCAATGAATCGTTATAAATATCTATTAAAAAATGTAGGACTCCTAACACTAAGCAGCTTTGCAACAAAGCTCCTTAGCTTCTTTTTGGTGCCATTATATACAAATATTTTAACTACAACTGAATATGGAACTTATGATCTTTTCAATACAACTATTGGTGTTCTGATTCCGATTCTTACATTAAATATCCAAGAAGCTGTTATGAGATTTTCTATTGATAGCAGTTATAATAGAAAATCTATAATTACTATTTCTACAAAATATTTAATTATTTCAAATATAGTAGTAGCATCGGGATTGTTACTCAATAATTTGTTTGGAGTTAGTCTTATTGCAAAACAATATGCCGTATATTTCTTTTTAATGTTTTTGGTACAATCCTCTTCTGGAATGATAACAATGTATATAAGAGGAATTGATAAAATTAGCGATCTTTCTGTATCAAGCGTTATTGCTTCTATAATTACGATATGTTTAAATATTTGTTTTTTAGCAGTCTTTCATTGTGGTTTACCTGGATATTTCCTTGCAAATATAATTGGTCCTTTATTTCAGTCTGTTTATTTAATTATTAAAGCAAAGGTTATAAGAGGTATTGATTTTAAAAATCAATACAAAAATGAAACTAAAGAGATGATACACTATAGTCGACCATTGATTGCAAATAGCATTGCATGGTGGGTAAATAATGCCTCAGATAGATATGTTGTTGTGTTCTTTTGCGGACTTGCAGAAAATGGTATATATTCTGTAGCTTCTAAAATCCCATCTATCATCAATATTTTTCAAACGATTTTTAATCAAGCATGGACTTTATCAGCGGTAAAAGATTTTGATTCAGAGGATAAAAACGGATTTTTTACTAATACATATAAAGTGTATAATTGTATGATGGTTATTGCTTGCTCAGCAATTATAGTATTGGATAAAATCCTTGCTAAGTTTTTATACGCAAAAGACTTTTTCATTGCATGGAAATATGTACCATGGCTAACTATCGCAATTTTATTTGGTGCAATGTCTGGATATATTGGTGGACTTTTTGCAGCGGTAAAAGATTCAAAAATATTTGCAAAATCGACTGTTTATGGTGCGGTTACTAATATAGTCTTGAATTTGATATTTACCCCGGTAATTGGTGCAATGGGTGCTGCAATTGCAACAACGGTTTCTTATATGGAAGTATGGTTGTTCAGATATTGGCATTCAAAAAAATATATGCACATAAGAATTAATCTATCTAGGGATATTTTTAGCTATGTTTTGTTGATTGTCCAATCAGTCGTTCTTTTATTTGATTTTTCAAATGTATTGTTGTACACAATAGAATTGATGTTACTTCTAATTATTATAGTACTTTATTTAAAAGATATATTTATGTTATTAAATAAAGGAAAAAATATGGCATTGTGGAAAGGTGGAAAAGGTTAGAAAATATGAAAATAGGAATCATTACTTGGTTTACAGGACCAAATTACGGAACAAATCTTCAAGCCATTGCTCTTCAATACTATTTAAGAAAGGCAGGGCATAAGGTTGAGATAATTAACTATGAGGTTACATCTTCAAAATCAAAAAAAGAGAAAAAAAGTATATTTAAGAAAATTGCATATCAACCACAAAAATATGTGATCAAATATGCTTTGAATAAATATTCTAAGGATATAGTATCTCGAAACGAAAAGTTGGCTAATGCAATACAAAATTATTGTAGTTTAACTTCTAAAATTTCAAATGTCAACCAATTGATAGATACGTGTAATACTTTCGATTTACTAGTCTGTGGTAGTGATCAAATATGGAACCCTAATTGGTATGATAGATTTTATTATGCTGATTACGATGATATTAAAACAAGGCGAATATCATATGCACCTAGTATGGGGGTAAATGCTATTTCAAATGAGGTTATTCCGGAAATTAAGAGAAGCATAAGCAAATTTGATATGATTTCGGTTCGAGAAGAAAAAGCAGCGAAATTACTAGAACCATTTATGAAAAGCAAACCATCTGTTGTGGTTGATCCAACTTTATTGTTGTCAGAGGAAGAATGGAATAACTTGTTCAAGAAAAGAGAAACAGATCTTGATAAATATGTGTTAGCTTTTTTCTTGAATGATGAAATGACACATTTAAAAGCTACCAGAAATTTTGCCAAAAAACATTCATATAGATTGATTGTCATTCCCTATAAAGGAATGACATATTTACAGAAAGCAGATATACGGGCTGATACTGGCTTGGAAGATTTATTAAATTTAATTAAGGATGCGGAATACGTTATTACAGATTCTTTTCACATTACTGTTTTTTCAATCATTTATAAAAAACAGTTTTTTACATTTCAACGATTTAAAGAGGATGCATTTACATCACAAAATGTTAGAGTTACAAACTTGTTAAAAATTGCAAATTTAACTTCAAGATTGCTTCCATACAAATCGACAACAATTGAGGAAATGGATGAAATTAATTATGATAATCACGAAACTGAGCTTAAAAATGAAATAAAAAAAAGTAAAGACTTTTTAAAAAAGGCAGTTGAAAAATCGTAACGGAGCTGATACCGAAAGTCAGTTTGTTGAAGTCGTTTACGACAGTTTGAATTATTAGAAGGAGGAAAAGTAATTTCACTTCAAAGTTACTATGAAAGAATACAATGGAAAAAGTGTCAGCAATTGTTGCAATATATAAATCAGAAAAATTCTTACCAAAATTGTTAGATTCAATTATAGAACAAACATGGGAGAATCTTGAAATCTTACTTATAGATGATGGTTCTCCTGATAATAGTGGAACTATTTGTGATGAATATGCTTTACAAGATAAACGAATTAGGGTTATTCACAAAAAAAATGGTGGAGCATGCGAAGCTAGAAATGTGGGACTTAATGAGGCTACTGGAGATTATATTCTTGTGATTGATGGAGATGATTGGTTAGAAAGAGATTATGTTGAATATCTTATGAATTTAATACATAAAACAGGAGCTGAAATGGCTATGACAGACAATATATTTACCACAAGGGATAGGAAACAAATTGATAGTGATAAAATAGAAATATGGACTTCAGAAGAAGCTTTTTGTAACATTATTTATCCTAAAATACCGATTGGGCCATGGAACAAGATATATAAAACTTCTTTATTAAGAGATAATCACATAGATTTTAATCGACCTTGGTCAGGTGAAGGTTTGTATTTTTCTTCAATGGCTGCTCAGTATTCAAATTGTGTTGGTATAGGACACCGGAAAATTTATAATTATAGATTGAATAATGCGAATAGCGGACTAACTGATTATAATATTGTAATGGGAACAAATGCATTGATGAATATTAAATATATTAAAGACCACAGAAAGATAAATTCAAAACGTACAGAATATGCATGTAATTGGCATATATGGAAAAATTATGGATATACTTTATTCTTAATAATTGCAACAAATTCTGTTTCAGAAAATAACGCTCTTTATAAAGAATGTATTCATAATATTCATACAATGTTAACGGATGTTTTGTTTCATTCAGAACTTGGGCTAAAAACAAAAATAAAAATGCTTGTTCAAGGAGTTGCCCCAGTTTGGTGGGCAAAGAGAGATTTTATAAAGCAGCAGATTGCGTTTAAAGCAGATACTATGGAATAAGGAGAATAAGACTTATGACTGTAAAAGGAAAAATAAAAAAACTGTTTGCACAAAAGGAATATATACCCATATTTCATCCGGTTTCTTCATCAAAAGAATTTGAAGAAAAGGTTATTTTGATTTCGGGTGGATCTGGAGGCATTGGTTTGGAAGTTGCTAAGTCACTTCAAGAAGCTGGTGCAGTTGTAGTAATTGCTGGAACAAATGAAAATAAACTTAATAGAATTAAAGTAGAAACAAATTTAGAAACAGTCGTAATGAACTATTCCTATCCGGAAACATTTAAATCGGTTATTGAAAAAGTTACAAAAAAATTTGGAAAAATAGATATTTTTATTAGCTCGGCTGGAGTACATACGGAAAATGTAGATTTTTGGACAATGAATCAAAAGGAATTTGATAGAGTAATGGATATTAATTTAAAAGGAGTATTTTTTGCGTGTCAGACTATTGGAAAGTATATGGTTGATAATAAAATTAAGGGAAGTATTCTTCTTATATCCTCATCTAGAGGATCAGAACCAGCGTGGTCTCCGTATGGGATTTCTAAATGGGGGTTGAAAGGTTTAACTGAAGGTTTGGCGCAGATCTTCATACCATATGGAATAAATGTCAATTCAATTGCCCCAGGCTCAACAGCTACTGGATTAATAGGTTTTAAAGAAGGCGATAGTATTACTTCAGAAGAAAATGGAATGAACAGATTAGTAATGCCAGATGAAGTGGCAACATTAGCTAAATTGCTTGTAAGTGATGCTGGTAAAATGATTGACGGAGAAGTCATTCATATTGCAGCAGGAAGAGGTACTTTTGACATTAGATAGTAAAAAAAACTAGGACTAAACTGAAACATAGGTGACATGTTAATAAAATTGGCATTAATGATATCTATTTAAGACTTATTATATAAGTGTAACGAGTGGAGAATAAGATTATGAAAAAGATAGTAAAAAAACTAGTTTTACCAATTTTCGCAATTATTTTAATAATTAGTAATGTTACAATTGTTCGTGCTGTAGATAGTCTGTATGCACATTATGAAGAAGCAAGTTCTGGAGGAGTCACATTAAAAGTAGAATGGAATGATCCAGTATTAGGAAAAGAAACCACGTTTCATGTATCTGCAACTGGTGGAAGTGGAAAGTACAAATTTAGTATGGAGGTACCGGGTTACACAGATCCTGATGTATTATCGTATGAAAGTGTAGCAGATCCTGATTATTGGAAAGAGACTACATATACTAGTGAATGTAGTTCTCAAGATTATAAGTTTACTATGATGGCTAGTGGAACATATCATTTTCGCTTTTATGTAATGGATAAAACAGCTAATATGTATTATCTAAGAACAAATTTCTTTATTCAAGTATCAAGTCCGGATTATCCAAGTGTAAATTCAATTGTTCAATCAGCTGTAGCACAATGCAATGCTGAAACTGATGGTTCAGATTATGCGAAGGCTTTATGGTTACATGATTGGTTATTAAATCAATTGGATTATGACAACTCATTGAAATGGGCAAGTGCTGAAAGTGCGTTAACAAGGGGTGGGGGTACTTGTCAAGCATATGAGAGTGCCTATTCTAAATTATTATCGGCTGCAGGAATTGAAAACGCAGAAATACGAGATACATATGATGGACATACTTGGAATACTTTTAAGATTGACGGTGAATGGTATCAAGTAGATTGTACATGGGATGATTCTAATGATCATTGGTATGATTTTGATCAAAGAAGATTGTATTTTGGATTAACTGATGAATTAATGTCAATAGCTCATCCTGGACATGCAAGAATTTATACAGCAGAAGGATATGCTACTCGTTCTACATGTTTAGCAAACAATTACTTTGTAAAAAGTGGAGATGCCACAAAATGGGTTACAGCATATAAAGATAGAATTCAAGAAAATTTAAATGCAGAAAAAACACAATTTTCAATTACTGCAGACAATGCAACATATCCACCTAGTATTTATGGTATTCAAAATCGAATCATTGCTTATGTTATGAATCAGATGAATTGGGCAACAGATAGTAATAATATCAAATTATATGTGAGTATAGATGATAAGGAATTTTTATTTAAAGCTGAATATTATGCCAAAAGTGATGCTTCAAAATTAGATAAGCTGGCAGAAAAAAACAAGGACATCGTCACAGATGGAAACTATGTTCTGTCATCCAGCATTAAAAACAGTTATGTGATGGATGTAAAAGACAGCAGTAAATCTGAAGGAGCAAATATTGAGTTGAAGTCTAGAAACAATAATGATTCACAGATCTGGAAAGTCAGTCATGATGAAAAGGGATATGTAACATTTACAAATACTAAAACAGGAAAAGTGCTGAGTACTGACAATGTAGCAAACAATAGTAATATATTCCAAAAAGAGAAGACAAATAACTACAATGAGAAATGGATTGTCAAGGAAGATGGTACAATCATATCTGCGCTTGATGAAAAATATGTGATTGATCTGCGTTGGGGCGAAGCAAAAGATGGCTCAAATATACAATTATATGAGTCAAATGGTTCAAAGGCGCAGAAGTGGCAATTTCATGATGCTTCAAAATTAGATAAGCTGGCAGAAAAAAACAAGGACATCGTCACAGATGGAAACTATGTTCTGTCATCCA
>NZ_CAKVKB010000077.1 GCF_934754915.1 uncultured Clostridium sp. | reverse complement strand
TATAAACTGGTACTCCCAGCGGGAATCGAACCCACATCTATCCCTTAGGAGGGGATTGTTCTATCCATTAAACTATAGGAGCATATTATATTTACTTTAAAACACATACTAAATTTTATTATAATTACGCATCATTGTCAAATTTATTAGCAAAAATATTGATCTTAATACATTAAATTTTATCTCATTGAATTCCTTCATAATCAAAGATTTGGCAGATAGGCTAACTCAGCTGCCAAATCTTCTTTTATTTTTATCAAACTGTTTTTATTTTATACTTCTTATTAACTTTTATCCTAAAATAATCAACAAATTTAGTTATAAGTGGACTCGATAATATTATAACTGCTAACGATATAATCCAATATCTAAGTCTTATTACAGTTAAACTAAAAACATATCTTCCTATTGGTGTTATAAATGCCAGCATAATTATTCCAAACATGCTAAGACACAATGCTGTTTTAAACTTAGTCAACGGTCTTGCAACTCTAAATAATATTACCATGCTTATACCTGCAAACATCAATAATGCTAAAGTTCTGCTTTGCTCCATACTTACGCTAAAACTTAATGATATAATGAAAGCTCCAATAGTAAAACCTGCTAGTATAACTCCATTTGGTATACTTACCGTTAATACTCTTGTCAGAAATCCCTTTTTCACTCCCCCTGTACTTGGAAGCATTGCCAAGAAAAATCCTGGAATTCCTATTGCACAACTTCCAACCAATGATAGCTGAATGGGCAATATAGGATAAGGCAAAAACATAACTGAACATACAAATGCTAATAATATTGAATATACTGTTTTTGATAAAAATAATTCTGATACTCTTTCCAGGTTATTAATCTGTTTTCTTCCCTCTTCTAAAACTTTTGGAAGTGCTGAAAAATCTGATTTCATCAATACAAGCTGTGCTACTGCTTTTGTTGCATCTGAACCATTTGCCATAGCTATACCACAATCTGATGCTTTCAATGCTAATACATCATTTACGCCATCACCTGTCATAGCAACAGTATGGTCCATCTCTTGAAGCGCTGTAACAATTTTTTTCTTTTGATGTGGTGCAACCCTTCCAAAAACAGTTGTATCTTTTACAACTTTCTTAAATTCTTCATAATCTTCTGGAAGTTCACGTGCATCAATGTATTTCTCGTAATTTTTTACTCCAGCCCTTCTAGCAACTTCGGATACAGTAACAGGACTATCTCCTGAAATTATTTTTACTTCTACTCCCTGATCATTAAAATATCCAAGAACTTTAGGTGCTGCTTCTCGTATTACATCTTCTATTAATATTAATGCTGCACTTTCAATCTGCCCTTCGAGATTATCATTCAATTCTTTTCCATGAAATTTAGCTAATAAAAGAACTCTCTTTCCTTTTTTAGCTTCTTCTTCAACAGAACTCCTGATAAATTTATATTCCTTATCTAAAATAACTTCAGGAGCACCTAAAACCCACGAGCCAAGATTACCTTCAAAAGTAACCCCTCCCCATTTTCTTTTTGATGAAAAAGGCATCTTTTCAATACATACCATACTTTCATCATATTCTGTATATTCGTCTAATATAGCTTTCTGAGTGGGATTCTTACTTGGAAGATTATGTACAAGACCACTTAATGCCTTATCAATTTCTGATTTACTAATTAAACCTATACATTTAATTTCAGATAATCTTAAATCGCCTCTTGTTAAAGTTCCTGTCTTATCTAAACATAAAACATCGACTCTAGCCAAAACTTCAGTTGCACATAATTCCTGAACAAGAGTATCAAATTTTGATAATTTTATTATAGATACAATAAATGTAGCACTTGTCAACAATACTAATCCTTCTGGTATCATACCTATTATTCCTGACACCGTTCCAATTGCTGCACTCTGCCATGTTGCTTCAGGAACTCTTAATTGAGTTATGGTTAAAAGTATGGTCAACGGAATTATAATCCATAATAGTACTTTAAATATTTTATTTATTGATGATTGAAGTTCTGAATTTGTAATTTTAAATTGCTTTGCTTCTTCTGCAAGACTTGAAGAATAGGTTTCCTTTCCAACTTTTTTTACTACAGCATAACATTCTCCTGCGACTATAAAACTTCCTGAAAAAAGCTGGTCACCCTCTTTCTTTCCTATTGAATCTGATTCTCCTGTAAGCATTGATTCATCTGCCTCTAATCCATTGTTCATTATAACTTCAGCGTCAGCTAATACTTGCATACCTGTTTCTAAATACAAAACATCATCTATAACAATTTTATCTATTGATATTTCCTTAATTTCCCCATTTCTAAGAACTTTAGCATGAGCCATACTTATTACTGATAATTTTTCAAGTATTTCTTTAGCTCTAAGTTCTTGTGCAACTCCTATAAGAGTGTTTACTAAGATTACGCCTACAAATATTGCATTTTTAGGTGAACCAGCTAATATTATAATAATAGCAAGAATAAAGTTTATTGCATTAAAACTTGTAAAAAGATTTGCTCTCAATATCTGTCCAAAGGTTCGAGATGGTGCTTTAGGTACATAATTAACTTTTCCTTCTTTTACTCTTTGTTTGACTTCTGCATCTGTTAAGCCTGTAATTTCTGATTTATTATCAATATCATCAAATTCTTCAACAGACAATGTCCTTTCATTAACATTTACTCTTTTCATATGTTCAACCCTTCTATTTCATATTAAATTATCTAGCTTCATTAAATTATTATCCCACTTATCTATTCTTTAAATTATAATTTTCAAAATTCACTACATAAAAACAGAAATGTTTAACAATAATAAATGCACTATAACTAATAACTCAGTATTTATATTATAATCTTATTCTTAGAAATTTCCTACATATTTCCTTAATTTTATATAAATATTCAAATTAACTATTTAAACATCATAATCTATGTATCTATCACTAATTAATCACTTAAATTTTTTTAATTTAGAATGAATTCACAGATTTTTATGTTAAAATTTTGTTACTGAAAAAATAATGAAATATAAATGCTTTTAAAAGTTATTCTTTTATAATATACTGAATAATAGTGATATAATAAAATATAAGGATGTGTAAAATTTAATGAGAAGTTTAATTTTTTTTCCTGGAATTATAATCAATTTGATATTTACCAACATATACAGAATTAAAATAAATAGTCTCACTAAAAAAGGCGAAACAGAAAAACGAGCAGCTTACATTCATAAGATAACTACAAAATGGGCAAAATTTGTTATGAAATTAGCTGGTGCTAGGATTACTGTTGTAGGTACAGAAAATCTTCCAAAGAACAAGACTGTACTTTTTGTTGCAAATCATCAAAGTAATTTTGATATTCCATTACTTATGAGTTCTATAAATGTTCCAAAAGGTTTCATTGCAAAAAAGGAACTTGAAAATTGGCCAATTATAAGTACTTGGATGAAATATATAAATTGCATTTTTATGGATAGAACCAACTTAAGAAAATCAGCTGAAGCTATTGTTGAAGGCACTAAACTTTTAAAGAGTGGATATTCAATGGTTATATTTCCTGAAGGTACTAGGAGTAAAGGTGGTCCTATAGGAGAATTTAAAGCAGGAAGTTTTAAATTAGCTACTAAATCCAAATGTCCCATAGTCCCTATTACTATTGATGGAACATATAAATTATTAGAAGCAAACCATAATAAAGTTAAGGGAGCAGATGTAAAACTAGTAATACATCCTCCAATTGATGTAACATCTTTATCTAAAGAAGATGCTGAAAATCTTCATAATACAGTTCGTTCTATTATAATCAAAGACTGTTCAACAAAATAAATATAAAAACATACATATGGAACTATTGTGTTAAGGGTTATAGTTGAAATCTAAAGTAATGCTAATTCATTTAGATTCACCTTTATGCAATAGTTCCATTTTTAGTTATTATAGAATTACTCTATAAATATGGATTTAATCGCCTAATTACTATTTCATTAATATCCTATATAATATAAGATATATTTTAACTTTACAACTTTTATTTATTTCTGCTATAATAATTTTATTTGCTTATATATATTTTTTTGCAACAGATTTTCTTTTTAAATCTAAATCAAAATATATAACAATTAAAATGCAATGTTTCTAAGTAATTAATTGTTCATTAAAATTGCAATGATATATATTCCAATTAACAATCTACAATGGACAATTGACAATGTAGGATGAAATCTTAGCAGAGATTTCTTTAATTATTATGTAGTTTTATTATTAAAAAAATATATATATATAATTTTGTTGTTAATAGCTTATAATATTTAAAAATATTAAGATTAATATTACTTTTATAAATAAAATTTCAATTTAAAAATATAGAAACGAGGATATCTAATGAATGATAATCAATTTGCTACTTTAGGTCTTAAAGAAAGTATTGTGCATGCAATATCAGACCTAGGTTTTACAAAACCATCTCAAATTCAAGAACAAAGTATTCCTGTAACACTAAGTGGAGCTGACCTTATAGGGCAGGCACAAACAGGTACTGGAAAAACAGCTGCTTACAGTTTACCTATATTAACAAAAATGAGCAATAAAAAAGGGATTAAAGCTCTTATTTTAGCTCCTACAAGAGAGCTTGCTGTTCAAGTTAAAGATGAAATGAATAGACTCTCTAAATATGAGAAAGTTGATATATTAGCTGTTTATGGTGGAGATTCAATAGACAGACAAATTAAAGCATTAAAAAAGGGTGTAGATATAGTTGTGGGTACTCCTGGAAGAATGCTTGATTTAATAAAAAGAAAATGCCTTCATTTAGATAATGTAGAATTTTTAGTTCTAGATGAAGCTGATGAAATGCTTAATATGGGATTCATCGAAGATATCGAATCAATATTAAGTCATACTCCAGAAGAAAGACAAACTTTATTATTTTCAGCAACAATGCCTGAACCAATAGCAAAGCTTGCTAAAAGATATATGAAACCAGATGCTCAGCTTGTTAGTGTCAAAAAGAGTTCATTAACAGTTTCAAAAATTGAACAGAACTACTTTATGATAAATAACAAACACAGACTAGAAGCTCTTTGCAGATTACTAGATTTAGATAATCCAAGTTCAGCCATAATATTCTGTAGAACTAAGAGAGGCGTTGATGAATTAGTTCAAGAATTACAATCTAAAGGCTACATGGTTGAAGGTATGCATGGTGACATGACACAAGCACATAGACTAACTACTTTAAATAAATTTAAAGAAGGTACATTAAACTTATTAATAGCCACTGATGTTGCTGCAAGAGGTATCGATGTTGATGGTGTTACACATGTATTTAATTATGATCTTCCACAGGATGTTGAATCTTATGTACATAGAATAGGAAGAACAGGCAGAGCTAACAGAGAAGGTACTGCATACTCTTTAGTAACTCCAAAAGATTTTTCAATGCTTAAGCAAATCCAAAAGGTTACAAAAAGCGCTATAACTCAAAAGCCAATTCCAACTGCAGAACAAATTAAAAGCAGAAAATTTAACGACATAATAAAAGAAGTGACAGAAACTATAAATACTGGTGATCTTACTAAGTTTATGCCAAATGCAATTGAATTAATAGAAAATAATGATCCATTATCTGTTGTAGCTGCTCTAATGAAAATGAAATATGATAATGAAAGTGTATTTGATTATAGTTCAAATAAATTAGAATCACCTAAAAAAGAAGATGTGCGTCTATTCTTCTCAGTAGGTAAAAGAGATGGCCTAACTCCTAAAGTATTAATTAATTATATAAAAGATAAAACAAGAATAAATGCTTCAACAATAGGTCAGATTGATCTTATGGAAAACTTCTCATTTGTAAGTGTTGATGAAAGTGTATCTAAAAAGATTTTAAACAAATGTCCAGGTGGAAAAATAAATAAAAAGAAAGTTAATGTTGAAGTTGCTAATAGACGTAAAAAATAGTTTATCCTTTAACTTAATAAATATAAGAATAGAGAATTGCTAATCTAAAATAGATATGGTAATTCTCTATATTTCTCTATGTACCCTAGGGAAAAATTATTAATTTAAATCTGCATCCCCCAGGGAAAATAGTTTTATTTTCATAGTATTTCATAAGAATAATAAAATTTAATTACAATTTATCCACATCCATAAAAAAATAATCCACAGATTTATTTATAATTATCTACACCTTCTTAATAACTTTATTATAATTATTTTCTACCGTATAATCTTCAACTTCAATAATCTTATCTCCGTTTTTTAATACATATTTTTTTGGCATTTTCATTATAAATACACCATTTTCAATAGATTTCAATACTCTATCTATATCTATCTCTTCAATATTATCAAAACTTACACTATATTTCTTCTTTATTGTATTGTTGCTTGCATATCTGCTACAATTGTATGAACTATTATATTCAGATCTGTTAAGATTTATATCCAGTGTTCCAGGATTATATTTTATACTTAATTCTCTTAAATCAATGCCTTTTAAATATATTTTTAAAGTATACAGATCTTCACTTCTCTCAAATTTAATAAAATCACATTCATTTTGCATTGAATTTTCTTTTTGACCATCCGAAATAGCATTAAAGTATTGCTGAGCAATCTGCTCTATGTCAACATTATTCAATACATTAGTCACTGCACTCTGTATTTGATCAAATAAGTTCATACTATTTAAGCCATTCATATTTATATTACCATTAAAATTATTTATTGAGTCAGGATTATAAAATCCATTAGTTACATTAAAACCATTAATTCCATCTTTAGTGCTATTAATACTTGTAAAGCTCGTAAATGAAATTATATTACCCATTCCAAATGGAAACATTCCAAACATAGCACCCTCCTCATTCTCTTTATTATATATAATATTTGCTTATACATTAAATTGTTAATGAAGTATTAATGTTAATTATAAATCTTATTGCTTTACTTCAATATAAAGGTTAAAATGCTAATTATAGGTGAAGTTTTTTTATTGATTTATGTTACTATACTATTTCTATTTGCTCATTTAACATAATCATTCTCACTTATACAGAGGAGGAATTTTTATGACGATTACTACAATGCAGATTACATTAATCTTTATAATTTCTTGTATTGTTGGTATTGGAAGTGTTTTAGACGAATTTCAGACACACAGACCATTAATAGCCTGTACTATAATTGGACTTGTTCTAGGTGATCTGAAAACAGGAATTATTATTGGCGGAACTCTTGAACTGATAGCTTTAGGCTGGATAAATATAGGTGCTGCCCTTGCTCCTGATGCTGCTCTTGCAAGCATTATTTCAACCATTATTATAATTGCTGGCAAACAAGATATAAGCTTTGGTATCGCCATAGCCATTCCAATAGCAGCTTCTGGACAAATATTGACCATTCTTGCAAGAACCTTAACTGTTTCTTTTCAAAACCAAGCAGATAAATTTGCTCAAGAAGGGAATATAAAAGGAATTGACTTTTGCCATATAAGTGCCTTATTAATTCAAGCACTGCGTGTATCTATTCCAGCTATAATCGTTACTATATTTATTGGCTCTGATGTAGTACAGAACATGTTATCTTCAATACCGGAATTTATTGATAAAGGTCTACAGATTGGCTCTCGTATTGTAGTAGTTGTAGGTTATGCAACAGTTATAAACATTATAGAATCTAAATATTTAATTCGTTTTCTGTTTGTTGGTTTTGTTGCTGAATTAATTACAGGTTTAACTCCTATTTCTATGACTATTATTGGAATAATCTTAATGATATTCTACGTTAAATTAACTCCTGAATTAAAAGAATTATCTAATTTACAAAAAATAAAAACATATATAAAAAATAGTGAATTTGAAGAATCTAAAAATATAAATAATAAATCATATAAAAAGCTTACAAAAAGTGATTTAACCCAAATGTTTATAAGATCAAATTTTCTCCAAGGATCTTGGAATTTTGAGAAACTTCAAGCTTTAGGTTATTGCCATGCTATAATTCCAGCCATAAAAAGATTCTATACTGGTGAGGAAAGAAAAAAAGCTTTAAAAAGACATTTGGAATTTTTTAACACACAGCCATTTATGACAGGTCCTATACTAGGTGTAACAGCTTCATTAGAAGAACAAAAAGCAAATGGTATTCAAATAAGTGATAATACTATACGTGATGTTAAAATTAATCTAATGAAATCTTTGTCTGATGTAGGAGATAAAATTTTCTGGGGAACTTTAAGACCTGTTATTACTGCTATCAGTGCTACTTTTGCAGTAGCAGGAAATATATTAGGTCCAATAATATTTTTTATAACACTTAACATTATACGTATATGGATAAAATGGTGGGGAATAGGTTATGGTTATAAAAAAGGAATTCAAATCATTGATGAAATCTCTAATATAAGACTTCAAAATTTGATTAAAAGTTTTTCAATTCTTGGTCTTTTTGTAATGGGAGTATTAATTAATAGACGGGTAAATATCAACATCCCAATTGCTGCTTCAATGATAGATACTCTAACTTCATTATCAACTCTTCAAACAATATTAAATCGTCTATTATCTGGATTGTTGTCATTACTATGTACTTTTATATGTATTAAACTTCTTAAGAAAAAAGTCAGTGCAATCTGGATTATTTTTGGAATATTTATTTTAGGTATAATTGGGTATGGTCTAGGATTATTAGCATAGTATATAACACTATCTATTCCATAAAGCCTATGGTTTTGATCCTATTATATTGAAATATAATTAATAGTAAATTTGTATTACAATTTGAAATATTATTATTTCCATCTATATAAAATAGCAGGACCCTATATTAAAAATTAAGTTATACAATAATTTGAATGTTTTAATTTTAAAAGAGTAAAATCAATATTATTTGCTTTAATCTTTAATATAATAATCTTGCTATTTTATACTACATTTCTTATGCATTGATAATCACAACATATATCAAAAATCTTTTTTAATAAGCTTTTCTTTAAATCTTTCAATCTCTTCAATTATTTCCTTTCTTCTATCCTTATCCACACATCCTCTTCCAAGTCTGTCTGAGAGTGATACAAGGACTATTTCATTTATCTCTACATCATTGAGCATTTCCTTAATATTCTGAACCCTTGATTGCTTTGTAAAAAAAAGACTCTGCATATGCCATCGTACAAGTCCAGCAACTTTATTTATAAATTCTTCATCTAGATTAAAATATCTAAGAAATTCTTCAGCCATAACCTTTCCAACTTTATCATGATTATAGGATGTCAATCTGCCCTTTCTCATTTTTGTAGTAGGTTTCTTTCCTATATCATGTAATAAAAGTGCCCACATAAATGCTCTTTTATCATGACTTTTATTTCTATTCTCAGCACCTTCATCAATAACCATCATAGTGTGCTTAAAAACATTCCCTTCTGAATGGTATTTTGGATTTTGTGGTACAGTTCTTAAATCACTAATAATAGAAAATGGATATTTATCAAGTTGCTCTTCTTCTAAAAGCTTTGTCACAAACATAGATGGTTTTTTATCTTTCAATAAATGGTTTTCTATTTCTAAGAAAATTTCATACTCTCTATCATTCATAATACGCTCCTATAATCAATATTTAATTTTATATTTTGACTACAGTAAAATTGTAATGTAAATATATATCTATTATATCAAATATTAAAAAAATTAATTCAGCTGTTTCATTAAACTTTACATTCGATGCTCTTTTATATTTAAACAAAATCATTAAAAATGAGAAACAGACTGTGACTCAAAACATTATACATTCAATGTTTTACGCCACAGTCTATTACATCATCTTATCTAATTAAATTATTTCAACTATTATAAAATTCATATATTAAAATTGAAATTAATCTATTGCATCATTTCCTCTCTCTCCAGTTCTAATTCTCACGCAATCACATATATCTATTACAAATATTTTTCCATCTCCAACATTTCCAGTTTTGGCTATTGATGAAATCAATTCTATAACTTCTTCAACTTTGCTGTCTTCAACTACCATTTTCACTTCAATCTTTGGTAGTACATTTGTTATAAGTTCTGTTCCTCTGTGGTACTCTTTCCATCCCATTTGCTTACCACATCCCATTACTTGACTTATAGTAATTCCATTAACATTATTATTTTTCAAAGCTTCCTTTATTTCTTCAAGCTTTGAAGGTCTTATGATAGCTTCTATTCTCTTCATATTTACCTATCACCTTTCAACTTAATTTTAATCTAATCCAGTGAATGCAGGGTAAGCTGATTCTCCATGCTCTGCAATATCAAGTCCATCTGCTTCTTCTGAAGCTTCAACTCTTATATTCATAAATAATCCTATTACTTTTAATATTATATATGTTAAAACTCCTGCAAAAACTGCTGTAATTACAATACTTAAAACTTGTGCAACAAAAAGTCTATAATCTCCAAAAAATAGTCCATTCCATTCAGCACCTGAATTTATAGAAGTTTGTGTAAATAATCCTGTTGCAATACCGCCCCAGACTCCTCCTATACCATGACATCCAAAAGCATCAAGAGAATCGTCATAACCAAACTTGTTCTTAACAAATCCCATAAATGTATAACATATTGGTGATACTAATGCACCAATTATTATAGATGACCATATTGGAACAAATCCAGCTCCAGGAGTAATAGCAACTAAACCAACAACAGCTCCTGTTGCAGCACCAAGCATTGTTGGTTTTCCATGTGCAATTTTTTCTACAAGCATCCATGATAACATAGCTGCCGCAGCTGATGTATTAGTAGTCATAAATGCATGTACTGCAAGTGAATCTGCTGTAAGTGCACTTCCTGCATTAAATCCGAACCATCCAAACCATAAAAGTGCTGCCCCAAGAACCACAAAAGGAATATTATGAGGTTTATAGGATATCATCCCATATCCTTTTCTTTTTCCAAGAACAATACATGCTACAAGACCTGATACCCCAGAGCTTATATGCACTACATTACCGCCAGCAAAATCTACTGCTCCAAGACCTTTTATTAATCCACCATCTCCCCATACCATGTGAGCCATTGGATAATAAACTAATACAGTCCATACTGCTATAAATATAAATAGAGCTGAAAATCTCATTCTGCCTGTTAAAGATCCTGTTATCAATGCTGGTGTAATTATTGCAAACATCATTTGAAATAATGCAAATAATAATTCAGGTAATGTACCTGCATATGAAGAATTAGGTTCTGCACCAACACCACTTAAACACAAATGATTAAATCCACCAATAATTCCATGAAAATCTTTTCCAAATGATAAAGAATAACCTATAAGCACCCACATTAACGATGCTAATCCACAACAAAAAAACGCTGCCATAATAGTATTTAATACATTTTTCCTTCTAACCATTCCACCATAGAAAAAAGCAAGTCCAGGTGTCATAAAAAATACAAATGCAGAACAAATAATAATAAATGCACTATCTGCTAAATTTACTTCCATAATACTCCTCCTAATTTTATAACAAAAAAACTCTGTTTGTTATATTATTTTTACTCTTTCCATAGCGCTAGAAAAAATCTTTACAAAAAAATGGAGCTCAATAAATCTACCTTACTTATAGTAAATTTATTGAACTCCATTGTTCATGTTCTTATTATATTATTATTTTTTTCTAAAGTCAACATTTATTGTAATTTTTTTATCATTATTTAATTAATTTAAATATTATTCTTTTTATTTTTCCATATTTATTAGGCATTTCCTGGTTAAATCCAATAAGCTGAAGTAGATTAGCTAAATCCCTTATTTTACAGAGATTATACCAATTTTCAGGTAGTATATAATCAGATTTTTCTCTATATTCATTTTCGAATATATATATTAATTTCTCATTAAAATATTCTTCATATCTGAAAAATTGCCCTATATCTGAAAGAGGATGTCCAGCCATAGCAAATTCCCAATCAATTATTCCATTAATTTCATCATTGTGCACTAATATATTTGTCCCTTGAAAATCACCATGAACTAGCCTAATATCACAATCAAGTTTTAATAAGTCTTCTTCATATTTTTTAATTAGTGACCTTATACTTTTGACACACTCTTTCCCTATCCTATTTTCAACTTTTGAAGTAATAAATTTTTCATACCATTCATTTAAAGGCATTAATTTATTTGTTATTAAAAGATTGTCATCTAGAAAGCCAGCTTCTTCAAATCTGAATTTATGTATCTGTGCAAGAATTGATGCAGCCTGCTTAACGATCTTTTCACTTATCATTTGTCCAGCACTCAATGATTGTGATAGTGTTATGCCTTCTATATACTTGTATATAATATAATATCTATTTCCTATGCTTATTGATCTGTCAGATTTAAGAATGTCCTGAACTGGTATTTCATTTTTGAGCATATTCAATATTCTACACTCTTTTTTATATTGATGTTCTTCATCTGAAAATATCTTTAAGACATACTTATGGTTGTTAATATCAGAAATTATGTAATTGCTTGTTCTACATCCCTCCTGAGCTTGTTCTATATCAACTATATCATCTTTCTTTATAATCTCTCTAACAAGACTATAAACTGTTTCTGCATTAATATGAAAAAATGGTATGCTTCTTTCCCAATTTTTCTCCATGAGTAACACCCCTATTATTTTTTATTTATATTAACCATACAATTGTAATATATCTTTTTCAATATATCCAAATTTAAACCGTAAATAAATTTAATTAAAGCATTCATTTTTATCAAACTATTACAATAAAATTTCAGTATTACTTCATAAATTTATGTTAATACTTATCCCTAGAAATTTCTTTTCAATATAATTATTTATATCTGTTTCTATAAATATAACCACATAATATGCAAAAATTTCACTATGCATTATAAATTGCAGTTATAATATTAACAATTAAATATATTTAATCATAAAATTAAAGACTGATTTATTGTCAGTCTTTAATTTTATCAACTATGTAACTTTTTATGCTAAATTCTTAACATATTCATATGCATCTTCAATTGCTTCCGTTTTTGTTTCAAATATATTGTCCTCTCCAACTTTTATTGAGAATCCCATCTTATTTAAAACTTTCATAGGCTGCTCTTGAACATGAGTTAAATATAGCTTTATATTAAGTTTCTCACACTGTTTAAGAAGTTTTGTCATTGCATCTATTGCAGTAGCATCAACAGCATGAGTATGTCTCATATCAAGTATTACAACTTCTGTAGTTGCTTCTAATTCTTTCATTTTACTGATAAAATCTTGTACTACACCAAAGAACATTGGTCCATTAACCTGATATACATTTATTTTCCCATTTGCTTTTCTAAGTACTTTTGTTATCTCATCATCAAAAACTTCTTCATCTACAAGATCCCTAATTTCTGTTGTATCACTTACTCTTTTCATAAATAATGCCATTGTCATTATCATACCAAAACCAATTGCAACAACTAAATCAAATATCACTGTACATCCAAAAGTTATTAATAAGACAGCTATATCACTTTTAGGAGCTTTTAATAATTCTTTAAAAGTTCTCCATCCACTCATATTATAAGCCACAACTATCAATATTGCTGATAATGCTGTCATTGGTATCATTTTTGCTAATGGCATTAAAACAATCATTGTTATTAATAATGTCACAGCATGGACCATTCCGGAAATAGGACTTCTTCCTCCTGACTTAACATTAGATGCAGTTCTTGCTATAGCTCCTGTTGCAGGAATTCCTCCAAATAACCCTGATGCAATGTTAGCTAATCCCTGTGCTACAAGTTCCATATTTGAATCATGAGTATCTCCAATCATTTCATCTGCTACAACTGCTGATAAAAGTGATTCTAATGCACCTAATATTGCTATAGTAACTGCTGGAACAAATAATTTATTTATTGTTGAAATACTGAATGAAGGCAATGTTGGAACTGGTATTGCTGACGAAATTTCAGTAAACCTGCTTCCAATAGTATCTATTGGAATATTCATAAATTTTACTATTAATGTTGCTATAATTAACGCTATCATTGACCCTGGTATTGTTTTATTTATCATTGGCCATAAAACTATAATAGCAATACATAAAACTCCTATTCCTAATGACCATATGTTTAATGTATTTATATTTTCGAAATAGCTTTCCCATTTTGGTAAAAATTCAGAAGGAACATTATCAATCTTTAATCCTAATAAATCTTTAAATTGTGTAGATACTAATGTTAATGCTATACCAGCTGTAAATCCTACAGTTATAGTTTTAGGTATATATTTTATTAATGTTCCAAACTTTAATAATCCCATTATTACAAGTATAACACCAGCCATTATTACTGCTGTGATTAGTCCATCTAATCCATGCTCTTGTATTATTGAATAAATAATTGTTACAAATGCAGCTGTTGGTCCACCAATCTGAACTTTACTGCCCCCTAAAAATGATATTACAAAACCTGCAAATATTGCTGTTATAAGTCCTTTTTCTGGTGAAACTCCTGATGCTATTGCAAGAGCTATTGATAAAGGTAATGCTATAATAGCAACAATAATACCTGCTATAATATCCTTCATTATTTGTTGTTTAGTAATTTCCTTGTTCTTAATCATTGAAAAGAACTTGGGCATCATCATTAACCACTCCTTATTAAATTTTTGTCAGTTCTTATATTACTCTTAACTATAATGCTAGTCAAAGTATTTTTTACCACATTAAGTAATAATTATTTATTTTTTACTTATAGTTAATACTTTTCATGTTTATAATCCATTCACTTAACTAAATTTTAACCTTAAAATTTTCATACTTTCTTACATAGAAAAAGAACTGTCACATTAAAAAATTTATCTGCTATATACAGCATATTAATCAAATTACTTGATACTATATATGGCGTGACTTGATTTCTGTGCAACAGTTTCTTAAAAATAATTTCTATTCATTTTTAATTCTATATTTATAGATTATCAAAAAAAGAATTGAGTTTTCCTTCTAGCTCGCTACTTATATTAACTAATGGAAGTCTAACTTCATCAGAATCTATTAATCCTAATTTTTTTAAACAGTATTTAATTGGTGTTGGATTTGGTTCTGTAAATAGTAATGGTATCATGTTATATAGTTTCTTCCATTTCTCAAAAGCCTCTTTGTGATTATTGTCCTTTACTAAATTATAAACTTCTACAAATTCCTTAGTTCTAACATTTGCTGATGCCATTATTCCACCATCTCCACCTAAAACAAGAGTTGTATAGAAATAAGCATCTTCACCTGTCATTATTGAAAAATCTGATGGTCTGTTAATTAATAAATCTGTAGTCTGCTTCATATCTCCAGAACAGTCTTTTACTCCAACTATATTACTTAATTTTGATAATTTTCTTAATGTATCATTTTCAATATTAATACCTGTTCTATATGGAATATTATATATAATAATATTCATATCTGTTGATTGAGATATAGCCTTAAAATGTTCATATAATCCTTTTTGATTTGGTCTTGAATAATATGGCGCAACAGATAATATACCATCAATATCATATTTTTCTACAAGCTTTAATTTTTTTATGACATCTATTGTATTATTTCCACCAAGTCCAGTATAAATAGAGACTCTTTTCTTTGTACATTCAATTGTTTTTTCTAATATATTAATATATTCACTTTCAGAAATAGTAGGTGATTCACCTGTAGTAGCAAGAGGGATTATCCCATCAATGCCTTGCTCAATTAAATGATTTATCATCCTTGAATAAGATTCATAATCAATTTCCCCATTTTTAAATGGTGTTATCAGTGGTACCATAACTCCTTGTACTTTCATTAATAGATTCACTCCTTGAAATTTAATCATTCAAATAAGAAAACCCGTTGGTTAAACCAACGGGTAGAGTTAATCACTTAAAGTTAAAACAAAACTGACTATTAATCAATATCAAAAATCATATTATTAGTAGAATTTTTCTATTAATATTTTAGTTAAATCAATTTTGTTAACCATTGTAGCGCTCCACAAATGTGACAGTCATATATATTTTTTATATATGCCCAGAAAGAAAACATGCCTGCCTTCTTCCTTCGGCCATTATACCTTTCACTATCAATCAACACCTGCAAGCTCCTGATAGTTAATCTTTATTAATGGCACCTCTACCATAGGTTTCCTGTATTAAATTATACCTATTATATCACTAATATAAATATTTGTAAAATTATATATTATTTTCTGTATTTTTAAAATCATATATAGTTGTAATTATAATCTATTATAATTTAATAATTACTTCATAACAGTTTTACTCATTAAATAAATTAATGCTGAATTCCAGTAAATATCAACTTCATTAACTGAGTAAACTTCTCTAGAATCTATATAACATTTAGCAGCAGGTTCATTTATAAATAAATTTTTTGCAATAGCATCACCCAAAATACAATTTGTTCCTGCTACAAGCATACCTGGTACTGCTTTTTTTATCATTTTATTTTTTAATTGTGTTCTTATACCTTCATCTCCTTTATCGGAATTAATATATGCAATAGTTCCATAATATCCTAATTTAGCCAAATCATAGCCAGGCATCATTCCATACTTTTTAAATAATTCTTTAAAAGCTTCATTGTATTTATCTTTTCCTGTTGCTTTAAATAATTGTGCTGCAGCCCAATATATATCATCATCATCAAACCTATCAGGATATTCTCCTGTATGTATACCAGAGGGATTTACAAATCCATTTCCTCCCTTGTCAGGACTTCTTTCGATATATTCCCAAGCCCTCTCTCCTGCATTTATATATTTATTCGCTAAATCACTGTCTATATCTTTAAATGTTTCATAAGCCATTGCCATTACTGCAGCAAAATTAGCAGTTGCTGTTATAGAAATAGGACACACAATTAATTCATTATTTTTCTTATCCGGCATTATAACTGATGGAAAGCTAGTGCAACTTACTTTATGATATACACCACCATTTTCCTGATTCTGCATTTTTAACATCCAATTTAATTGTGGCTTTATTTCATCTAAAATATCTGGAATTCCATTGTTACTTTCAGGAATATTAAAATCATCTCCAAATACGTCCCTATTTTCATTATATGCAGATAACAAATCACCCATAGTCTTTCCATATGCAACCATATATCTGCCATAATCACCAGCATCATGCCATCCACCTGAAACATCAATTTTATCCTCAGTTCCATATATTCTCGCTAAACTTGAATGACATTTCTCATGACTCCATTTACTTGCATATTCAGATGTTAACTTTTCACCACATCTTTGAAAATAAAAGAATTTAAATATATCTTTAAATGTTTTGTCATAAATATTTTCGCCAATATTAAATTTATATGAGCTACCTAAACCATCTGCTTCAATTCTATATGTCCAGGTGTTTTTAATTCAGAAAAATAACCAAAACAATCATTTTCGCCAGCTGATTTATCATATATTTCACCTTCAAGATTTCCCTCATAAACAGTTTCTCCTGTAATATCATTTACAACCCTAAATTTTTCAGCATCTACAGGCATTTTAAATACTGCTTTTTTAACTTGATTAGGTTTATAACCAATTAAAATTGTATTCAAAATTTATCTGATTGATAAATATAAAAACAATTGTGACATATATAAATTCAAAACTTTATTAGTATTTATTTTTAAATTATAAATACATTTAAAATAAAATAATAAAAAGGATAGTTATTTCTAACTATCCTTATACTTACCTGGCAACGTCCTACTCTTCCACACAGTCTCCCGTGCAG
>NZ_CAKVKB010000076.1 GCF_934754915.1 uncultured Clostridium sp. | reverse complement strand
AACTATATGACTCCAGTTGAGTATAGACTTGCAAATATGACCGAATAAAAAATGTATTAAAAAGTGTTGACAATCCAGATTCTATGCAAGCAGTAAAATATGTTCATGTTGCGGAGAAGTAAAGAAAGATTTGAAACTTAGTGATAGAATTTACAAATGCGATAACTGCAATGCTGTAATTGACAGAGATAAGAACGCAAGTATAAATCTTTTTAACTATGGTAAATCAATAGCTTAGTTACCTTAAACAACACTATTGATATGTACCGATACGTTAGTCGGGAATTTACGCCTTTGGAGTATCATACCAATGTGAGTAGTTTTAGATTTATCTATTACCAAAACAGATACAATGAAAAAGGAATAAAACATAAGATTTATAAGTTTTTAGTAACGGTTCAGAAGGTTCTGAAACTGGAGGAGGATCTTCATGGTAAAAGTTTTGAATGATCAGATAAAATTATTGTGAAAATTTTAGAATAGTTAGAATTGATAAACAATATTAAAAAAATAATCTAATATGTATTAAGTAATTCAAATAACTATCGACAAATTAGTAAGATATGTTGAAATTTTAGACATGAATAGTGAAAAAATTCGATATATTAAAAAACAACTATTTTGATATAAAAGAACAAAGGAGAATTATTTAATCATGAAGAAGAAGATGGTTATATCATTAGGTCTTGTTGCTGCTAATATAGCAGTAATGCCTGCAAATGCAAAAATTACAGAAAATATTAGGATGGCTGATAGTGATGAAATAAAAATGGGGAGAAATATAGATGACGAAGATAAAATAATGATACAGTCATATGATGAAAATGCAACAACATTATCTGAAGTTACAACACCCCCATCAGTTACAATTCCACCAGTGTCGGATAATGACAAACAGGAAGATTATTCATCACTAGTGACTGTTATATCAGAAGATGGAGAACTTACAACAACATCTGGAGCAGCAGTAGAAGTTTCAATAGAACTTAAAGCACCCTCAGTGGTCTATGGAAATCCAGTAACTAGATCTGAATTAAGTGGTAAAGTGGTCAATAAAGAAACTGGTGAAAAAATATCAGGAAGTTTTTCATGGACTGAAGAAATTAAAAATTTAACAGAAACAAAAGAACATGAATGGGAATTTACACCTAAAAACAGCAAATATACTAATACTATAACTGGAGAAATAGAAGTAAAAGTAAGAAAGCATGATTTAAAAGCATATAATATCAGTTGTACAGAACTATATCTTGGAGACAGACTTAAAGAAAGCAAACTACAAGGTAAATTTGTTGATGAGTTTGGGCATGAAGTTTTTGGAAATTTAGTGTGGGATAGTCCTAGTCAAACTGTGATTGAAGATGCTGGACAGTTTCATTGGACATTTGTGCCAGATGATTTGAATAGAAATAATATTGTAAAAGGATCGTTGATAGTAAATTCTAAAAAAGGAGATGTTGTAACTCCAGTTGTTAGAGAAATGCACTCAGAAAATATTAGAAAACTGGATGAATTCAAACCAGTAGAAGGTGTTATGGAAGATCCAGTAACTAAAGAAGTGGTAAAAGGGACTTTTAAAATAGTAAATAAAGCTCCAAAAGTATATAGCAAAAATGAAGCTGAAGATGTTGAAATAGAATGGGAATTTACTCCGGAGAATACTAGAAGATATAATATTGCAAAGGGAACAATAACTGTTAAAGCAAATTTAAGAATGTTAAAATTGGGAGCTGCAGCAGGAAGTACAATAGTATTTGGAAGTGAAAGATATCAAAGTATAATAAAAGGAGAAGCCATAGATGCTGTTACCAATGAACTTGTAAGCGGATCATGGAGATGGGATGAATCTTGGAAGAGCGTTAATAACAGTGGTTCTTATCCAGTAATATTTATTCCTGATATAGATAATGTGTATGTAAAGTCAGGTGGAAATGCTTCTGTAAAAGTAGTAAATAGCAATAATCAACAGGAAATAGAAGCAGAAGTATTACATACTGATGATATTTTGGCTGGCGGCATACTAAAAAACAGCAGAATATTTGGTAAAGCATTAGATAAGAATGGAAAGTATGTAAAAGGTGAATTTGTCTGGATGGACCCATCTGAAATATTAGAAGAAGGAGCTAAAACTGCTGAATTTTTATTTATTCCAGCAGATTTAGAGAAGTATAAACCATGTTCAGGAAAAGCTGCTGTTAATGTTTTAAAAGAATATTCAAGTCTTAAAAAACCTCAATTACTTGATGTATCAGCAACATCTGCAAGAAGCGGTCAAATGATTACACAAAGTAAGATTACTGGAAGAGCAGAATATAATGGAGTCAAAGTTGATGGTAAATTTGAATGGCTTGATAAAGATTTCAGATTTACAAAAGAAGGCGTATATTATGATACAATTAAATTTATACCAAATGATTTAGATGAATATAGTGAGGCTTATATAAGTGTAAAAATTAAGGTATATAATGAAAATCAAATAGAAATAGAAAATGTAGTCTTGTCTAATAAAAACGCAGTAGATGTACAAGTAGATAAAAAAATAACTGTACATGAAGCAGAAGCATTAAAAATAGATGGATATGAAATAGAAACTATAGAGCTGCTTGCTCCTTCAGATACACAGAAAATGGCGAGGACAGTAGTAATTGATAATGGATACACATCTAGTGATAGAGTAAGATTAACAACTAAACAGGAATTAGAAGGACAGATTAGAGTTGCAGTAGAGAGTGATTCAGATGGTAACATACTTGATGATGAATTAAAGCCTGATTTTACAGTTAATGTTGGTAATAATGGTGGATCAGGAAGTACTGGAGGAAATAACTCTGGCGAAAGTAATGGAGAAAACTCAGGAAATAATTCTAATGGAAATAATACTGGTGGAAATTCAGGAAACTCTTCTAGTGGAAGCAGCATAGGAGCAAATTCATCTAGTGGAAGTTCAGGAGGGTCTAGCGGATCATCATCTAAGAAAAAAAATAATAATGATATAGAAAGCAAAGAAAATGTAGTAATCGTGGAAAATTCATCATCTGATATGAAGGATGGATGGAATGGTGACAAATTTATTAAAGACGGTAAGCTGGTAACAAATTCGTGGGTTATGGTTGGTAACGAGTGGTATTTTACAAATTCAGAAGGAAGTAAAATTAAGTCTGACTGGATTAAATATAATGATACATGGTATTATTTGAATGAAAACGGAATAATGAAGACAGGCTGGTTAAATGATGGAGTCAACTGGTATTATTTAAATGGAAATGGAGCGATGAAGACAGGCTGGTTAAATGACGGAGTTAACTGGTATTATTTAAATGGAAATGGAGTAATGAAAACAGGCTGGTTAAATGATGGAGTTAACTGGTACTATTTAAATGGAAATGGGGCAATGAAAACAGGCTGGCTTAAAGATGGAGCTAACTGGTATTATTTAAATGGAAATGGAGCAATGAAAACAGGCTGGTTTTATGATAGTACTGGAGAATGGTATTACTTAAAGAGTAATGGTGAAATGGCTGTAAATGAATATATTGAAGGGTACTATTTAGGAAATACTGGAGCTTTAAAATAGCAATAATAACATAGAAGAGTTTGTCTCGTGAATTAAAAATAAATAGTAAATGTGCAGATATAATTTAGTTTGAAAAATTTTAAGGATATGTATCATCAAATAGGATATATATCCTTTAATTTTTATAATTAGAAAATAATCATTTGTAAATTCAAATAAAAATTGGAAAAGATTTTTTATAAAATTGAAGTGTTTTTCTAAATCCAATCGTTACATATAATGTAGGATAGTTGAAGGTGGTGATTATTATTGAAAATGAACAGTTCGCAGATATTATAAAACAATATGAACGCCTTATTTTTACTATCTGTTTATCCTTTTCAAAAAATTATTTTGATGCTGAAGATCTGGCACAACAGACTTTTTTAAATGCGTATGCAAATTACAGCAAATTTGACGGTAAGAACATAAAAGCATGGCTTACAACTATTGCTGCAAACAAATGCAGAGATTTCCTTAAAAATAGAGCCAGGACAGAAGTGAATATAACAGATGAAGAATATGAATATATAAAGGATGAAACAGGGTCACCAGAAGATGTATTTGTAGAAAAAAATACTCGGGAAAGAATAGTAAATCTATGTAGAAAGTTAAAAGAACCATATAAAAATGTTGCAGAGAATTATTTTTTATATGATGTGAAGCTTTCAACCATGGCACAAACAAGTGGGGAAAATTTAAAAACATTGGAAACACGACTTTATAGGGCTAAAAAAATGTTGAGAGAACTTTGGAAGGAGGAGTTTATGTGAACAAGTTGTTTAATGAAGACGGACATATTTCTGATTATACTGTATGCAGGCTGAAAAAAGAAATGCTAAGTGATGATGAACTTATTAAAGTTTTAGGTCATATTTCTGAATGTATGGAATGTGCAGAAGTATTAGCTGGCAGTTACGATAACAGTGAACTTGAAGAAATTCCGGAAGGTTTTGAAGAAAGTATCAAACTGAATATGAAAGACGATAGGAATAAAAAGTTTAAATTTTATTGTATAAAGGTAGTTGCAGCTGCTTCAATTGCAATATGTATGCTATTTTCCAATGCATTTAATTATATTGCAGGAAGAAGTCTGAATAAAATAAAAGCACCTGATTATGAGAAATCAGTTGCAACATGTTCACAGCTTAATTCACTAGCAGACAGAATAATGAGTATGGAGGTATTTAAGTAATGTATAAGAAAAAAAGCAGATTTTTAACATTTATATTTTCAATGCTGCCTGGAGCAGGACATATGTATTTAGGATTGATGAAAAACGGAATATCACTTATGAGTGTATTTTTCTTTCTATTTTTTATTGCGTCATGGTTTAACATAGGTGCGTTAATGTATGTTATTCCTGTTGTATGGTTTTATGCCTTTTTTGATTGCTTGAATAAATCGGGAATGGATGAAGAAGAATTTTTAGGCGTTAAAGATGAATATTTATTTTCTATAGGATCCTTAATGAAGATTGATGACAATGTGTTAAAAAAGAGAGGGGCAATAATTGGCATATGTCTGTTGATATTTGGATGCTATCTTTTATTGAATAATCTTACTGATTTTATAATGCCATTTTTTCCTCAACAGGTTGTTAGAATAATTAATGACATTATTGAATATATTCCTAAAATTATTGTATCAGTAATTATTATTTTTATTGGAATTTCGCTTATTTCAGGAAAAAAAAGAGAAAGTGAGAAAGATGATGATTAAAGGGAGAAGAGTTGGTACATTTACAACAGGTATTTTGTTAATTATTTTAGGCATTGTATTTTTATTGAAGACATTTATTAAAAATATGGAGATTAAGTGGATAATTTCATTATGGCCTGTAATATTGATTTTTTTGGGAATTGAAGTTTTAACAGCATATGTAATAAATAAGGAAGAAAAAATAAAATATGATTTTCCAGGAATAATTCTTATCATAGTTATGTCATGTTTTGCAATGTTTATGGGAAGTGTAGAAATAATGATGAAGAACTGTTCATAAAATTCTAATGAACTAATAAGGTATATGTTACATATTGTTTTTTGTATGTAACATATACCTTATTATATAATTAATTTTATTTGAGGCATATTATATTAACAAAAGCAATAATTTGCTTTAAAATGTAATCAAGGAAAGAGCATTTTTATTATATAGATTTTGCAGAATAAATAAGAAATTGTAGATTTGTTATATTAGTAATGTTATATGCTTATCTATATTAAAATGTGCTTTTTATAAATTAATTGCAAATGATGAAACTTATGTAATCGTTATTAGTAATAAATGGAATTATTTTGATAAAGAAAGGGATGTGGTTTAAATGGCATTAAGAAAGGATTTTTTATGGGGAGGAGCAGTTGCAGCTCATCAACTTGAAGGAGGCTGGAAAGAAGGCGGAAAAGGTATTAGTGTTGCTGATGTAATGACTGCTGGTTCAGTAGATAAGAAAAGAGAAATAACAGATGGAGTTATTGAGGGATTAAATTATCCAAATCATGAAGCAATAGATTTTTACCACAGATATAAAGAAGATATAGCATTATTTGCAGAAATGGGATTTAAGTGTTTCAGAACAAGTATAGCGTGGACTCGTATATTTCCAAATGGAGATGAAGAAACTCCAAATGAGGAAGGATTAAAATTTTATGATGATTTGTTCGATGAATGTTTAAAATATGGAATTGAACCTGTAATAACATTATCACATTTTGAACTTCCTTATCATTTAGTAACAGAATATGGCGGATTTAGAAATAGAAAATGTATTGATTTCTTTGTAAGATTTGCAAAGGTGTGTTTTGAAAGATATAAAAATAAAGTTAAATATTGGATGACATTCAATGAAATTAATAATCAAGCAAACTATGTAGATGATTTTGCACCTTTCACTAACTCTGGAATAAAATACAAGGAAGGTGAAAATCGTGAATTTATAATGTATCAGGCAGCACACTATGAACTTGTTGCAAGTGCAGAAGCTGTAAGAATTGGTCATGAAATAAATCCAGATTTTCAAATTGGATGTATGATAGCAATGTGTCCTATATATCCAGCTACATGTAATCCAGAAGATATATTTATGGCAACAAGTGCAATGCATAAACGTTATTGGTTTGCAGATGTACATATAAGAGGAGCTTACCCTAAATATATGACTAAATTCTTTGAAAGAAAGGGATATAATCTTGATATTACACAAGAAGATTTAGATATATTATCTAAAGGATGTGTGGATTATATAGGATTCAGTTATTATATGTCATTTGCAGTTAAACATAGTGAAGACAATGTTCATTATGATTATGATGAAACAAAGGATTTAGTTAGAAATGAATATGTTAAGGCTAGTGACTGGGGATGGCAGATTGATCCTATTGGACTTAGATATGCATTAAACTGGTTCTATGATAAATATGAATTACCAATGTTTATTGTTGAAAATGGATTTGGTGCAATCGATGTTAAGAAAGAAGATGGAACTGTAGATGACCAGCCAAGAATAGAATACTTTAGAAATCATATTAAAGCTATGAAAGATGCAGTTGAAGAAGATGGCGTTGATCTTATGGGATATACTCCATGGGGATGTATAGACTTGGTTTCAGCTTCAACTGGTGAAATGAAGAAACGTTATGGATTTATATACGTTGATAAAAATAATGATGGAAGCGGAACATTAGAAAGATCTAAAAAGAAATCCTTTGACTGGTACAAGAAAGTTATTGCAACTAATGGTGAAGATTTAAGTAATATATAATTATTAATAAAGAAACAGCTGTTATAGATTCAAAATAGTCTATAACAGCTGTTTTTAGTATGTACTTAATTATTAGAAATCATTAATTATACACTGTTAATTGGAATATACAATTATTAATTTTTTTGTGAAATTTAATAGATGCCACATAATCTTATTATTAATAAAAATATATATAGTTAAGGGCTGATTTAATCAATTCAAATAATAAGGGGGAATCTATTTGAATGATAATATTATTCGAGATTATGAAAAAGCTGTTCATGAAATATCAAAAGCATACTATTTTATAAATGAGGATGTCTCAGAAAACATAAAACAATATCCATATTTCTTTATTGCAGGTGCAGGAATAAGTGCAGAATCAGTAAAAACAGCAGATCAGATTATTGAGGAATGCAGAAGTATATGCAGTGATAAATTTTATGCTGATACAGAAGAAAGCATTAAAAATCAATATATATATTGGATTAAAAATGCTTTTCCTCATAAAGAAACGAGAAAAAAGTATATTAAAAATATGCTTAATGGGAAGAAGATACCTGAAAGTGCTGTGAAGCTTGCAAATATATTATTGTCACGAAAAGTAGCAAATCTCCTTGTAACACCTAATTTTGATACATTCGTATATGATGCACTTAAGATGTTCGGAGAAAAAAATCTTCTGGTAGCAGAGATGAGTGAAAGTGCTGAAAAGCTTAATATAAGGAGCAAAAACTTAAATATAATGCATGTATATGGAACATATGAATTCTATGACTGTTGCAGTCTGATTGATGAAAAAGAAGAGTTTTTAAAAGGTGAAGCTGATGAATTATTTTATGTACGTTCATTTTTGAGAACCACATTAAATAAAATGTCACCTATTGTTATAGGATACAGCGGATGGGAAGATGATGTAATAATGACAGAATTGAAAGAAAGGCTTAAAATGCCGCTAAAATATAAGATGTATTGGTTTTGCCATACTGAAGAAGATTATGCCCATCTTCCAGAATGGCTTAAACATAGAGAAGATGCTATTTTTGTAATGCCTAAAAAACATACTGTATATAATATGCAGAACGATTTAGAAAATCTAATATCTGATTCATATTTAAAAGCAGATGAGGTATTTAGTTCATTTATCAATGAATTTAATATAAAATTTCCAGATATAGTTCAAGATCCAATGAATTTTTTAAGATCATATTTTAAAGAAAATTTTTCTGATAATATGTTTTCGAATTTTATTTTTTTAGGATTTGATGAGCACATTGATGATGAAAAATTATGTGAAGTAAAAAAAGCAATAATAGAAAAAAATACTGCGGCAGTTTTTGAAAAGATTGAAGAATTTGAACATGAAATAGAATTTCATAATGAAAATTCTATAAGGACTTTAATGAAATATATTTCAATTATAGCAGAAGAAAGCAGTGCAGCAGGATTGAACAGGAATAATTTAAAAAAAATAATAATTTTATATGAAAAGTTTTATAAAGGTATAGAAAAAACAGCATCTGATTATGACAAGATAAAACTATTAAAGCTGTTAATAGAAGAAATAAAATTCAATGATAATTATAATTCTAACAGAATAAAAACAAATGAAGGATTGAATATTTTGAATAGCATAAATGAAAATTCAAAAGAATACAGAGAAGTATATAGAGAACTTATGTGTTTGAAACTGATGTATGAACAGGAGTATGATGAAAATTTATATAATAATATAATAGATAAAGTTTCAAAATGGAATGAGATTGAGGATAGAAAAATGCTTGTAAAAGTATATATTAAGCAGGCAGAATATTTTATAAAAAAAGACAGGTATGAAGAAGCTGTAAAAGCTATTGAAGAGACTGAAAAATTTTCAGCTTATACATATGATAAAGAATGGTCGGAAAAGATTTTTATAGTATGCAGTCTGAGAAAAGCACAGATTTTTAATGATATAGGAGAATATGATAAAGCTCTTAAAGAAATAGAATCTTTAAAAACTAAATATTATAGAAAAGGAGATTTGAAATTCAAACATTTATTTATTGAGGGTTTTCTTCTTCAGGGATCAATTTTGAAAAAAAACATGAAACTTATTGAAGCAGAGGAAGTTCTAAATGAAATATATATTAATTATAGAAATGATAAGGATCAAAATATAAGAAGAATAGCTGTAAAATCACTTCTTGAAAAAGGAGAGGTTTTGGAATTGGATGAAAATTTTTATGAAGCAATTGAAGTGTATAATGATATTATAAATAATTACAATTGTGATTTTGATCATGAAATAAGGTATGCTGTAGCTCAAGCAAGACTTAATAAGATTGTTATATTCACAAAAAATGAAAAAGATGAAATAATAGTAAAGAAATGTAATGAAATATTAAACTTATATAAAAATGAAAAAGATGAAAAGATAAAGCTGATAATTATGCAGATTATATTATGTAAAGCTATAGGACTTCATAACAGTGGAAATCAGAAAGAAGCAGTTGAACTTTACAACAATATAATAAAAGTACGAAAAGAAGATGCAGATATTAAAATAAAATCTTTAATAATGGAAGCGAAAATATTTAAATCATATTGTCTTAAAGATAATGTGTCGCATATTGATACAAAAGAAATGTGTAATGAAATAATAAGTTTGTGCAAATCAAATGATGACAGGAAAGTAATAAACACAAAGGCAGTTGAAACAATGCTGCAGCAAGCAGACATGCTTATTAAATCTGGAGATGTTGATGAAGGCATAAAAATATATGATGAGATAGAAACGGCTTACAAAGATGATGTTAAAATTATAAAAACAATACGTGAATTTATTCAAAGTGCAGCAAAAATAAATTTTGAAAGTGCAAATCTTATTTATGAACATCTTCAAAATAACTGTAATGATTCATCTGATGAAGTTAAAGATGAAGTATTACTTGCTGAATTTATTATATTGGTAAACAATAAAGATACTGAATTTAGCAGAATAGAAGAATATGCTGAAAGACTTTATGAAAGAAGTGACAGGATAAAAAAAGAAGTGGAAGTTATTTTGGGAAACATAGGAACAGATGCTTATATGAACAAAAAATTCAAAACTGCAGAAAATTACTATTATCTTTTATATAAATTAAATAATGACAGATGCTTAAATCTTGCATACATGATAAGGCGTGGAGAAGTAAATAATGAAGAAATATATCCTGATTATGAGATGCTTATAGAAAATGCAGTATCACAGGGAAGTGATATGGCAAATATAAATAAAGCCTTGGTGTTGGTTCATAAAGAAAGATATGATGAAGCTTTAGGCTATATAAGAAAAGTGGAAAGTATAGGAGCTTTTGAGTGGTGGAAACATATGGATTATGAAGTTGAAAAATATATTGTATTGTTTATGGGACTTGTTACGGGAAAAATAAATGAAAATGAAATTGATATAAATGATGTGGTTGAAAAACTGGAAGAATTCCAAAAAAATGATTTTGTTCTTCAAATAGAAAGAATAATTTATCTTGGAAGAGTATAGAATTCATCATTAATTATAGAGAAATATATGTTTTAATTGAAAAAGCATCTTTAGTAATAGTTCTGCTTTTTAATTAGAACATATATTGTTTTTTATGATAGATTTTCTAATTTAAAATATAATTGATATGTAAAATATATATGGTATATACTAATATATGTTGAAAGAATAAAATTTATCTAGTATATGAAAAATATTTAAGAAATCTTGAAAGGATTTCATTCTTTATTTAATGCATATTTTAATTGCGAAATAGATAATTGTTGAGAAAATTACTTAAAGATGAGGTGGCAAAATGTCAAAGAAGGAAATTATTAAACGTTATATAATATTTTTATTAGGATTATTTGCGATGTCTATGGGAATTTCACTTATGGTAAAAGCTAAACTTGGAACATCACCAATATCATCTATACCATATGTGATAAGTCTGAAAATAACATCTGTATCTCTCGGAACATTTACTTTTATATGGAATATGATTCTTATAGCTGGACAGATATTTATTTTAGGAAAAAGATTTGAAAAATATCAGCTTATGCAAATACCAATATCAGTCCTTTTTGGATTTTTCGTAGATTTATGCAAGGAAATGCTTTATTTTGTTGATCCTAAAACATATATAGGCAGTGTATTTGTATTAATTCTTGGATGTTTTACACTTGCTTTAGGGGTGAGTTTTACTGTCCTTGCAGAAGTTGTTTTAAATTCAGGAGAAGGATTTGTAAAAGCTATAACAATAAGAACTGGACAGGAATTTGGAATAATGAAAGTTGCTTTTGATGTGTCTCTTGTAATAATTTCAATTATATTAGGGTTTGTATTTTTTGGTAAAGTTACAGGAGTAAGAGAAGGTACTGTAATTGCAGCAGTGATTTCAGGGTTTATAATAAGGTTTTTTAATAGAATGTTAAAACCTGTTATCAATAGATGGATTGCAGAATAAAAAATATTTTATAAATATGGTTGGTGATATTAATGTTTAAATATGTAGGAGATATAAGTAAAATAGCTCATCATATTATAGAAAGCTTTTTAGAAAATAGAGGAATTGCAGTTGATGGAACATTAGGAAATGGATATGATACAGATTTTTTATGTGAGAATTTTAAAAAAGTGTATGCATTTGATATCCAACAATGTGCATGTGAAAATTATAAAGAGAAGAATAAAGAAAATGTGATTGTAATAAATGATTCGCATGAAAAAATTGATGAATATGTAACTGAGAAAATTGACTGCATTATGTATAATCTAGGATTTCTTCCAGGAGGAGATAAGAAAATAACAACTAAGCATGAAAGTTCATTAGCAAGTATAAAAAAGGGACTAGCTTTATTAAAATGTGGTGGAATTGCAGCTATATGCGTTTACAGGGGACATGATGAAGGAAAGATAGAAGAAGAAAAGATAATAGAATATGTTAAAGAATTACCGAAAAATACATATGGGGTTATGTGTCATGAATTCTTAAATAGAAGTAAAGAAGCACCTCTTCTGCTTATTATAGAAAAAAATCTTAAGTAAATAAAGAGATAGGAGAGCTGAAAAATTGATATAAGCATTAGAAAATTTAAATTGTACATAGAATATTTGTATAATAATTTATTAAGTGTTATTATAAAAATTCATATAAGTAATGTGTGTTGAGCAGGAGAATCAGAGATATGTGTGAAAAACTTAAAGTTACGTTGCCAGATTATTATGGGGAGTTTAAATGTATAGGCGGAAGGTGTGAGGACAGTTGCTGCATTGGATGGGATATAGATATTGATAAAAATACATATATTGACTATAAAGAATTAAAAGAACTTGAATTTGAGAATCTTTTTAAAGACAATATGTACATAAATAGTGAGTGTGTTAATGAAGATGTGGATTATGGAAGGATAAATCTTAATGAAGAAAAGAGATGTCCTTTTTTAAACCAATGTAATTACTGCAGAATACATTCAGAAATTGGAGAAGAATACCTTTCTAATACATGTAGTCATTTTCCAAGAGTATTGAATAAAGTAGATGAAGAATTTGAAATTTCACTGGATTTGGCATGCCCTGAAGCAGCAGAAATTATCTTAAACAAAGAAGAAGGAATTAAATTAAAAAAAGAAGATTTAACTCTGAAAAAATATATAATTGCAGGTGAAATAAATTCAAAAGATGAGGATTTTGAAGATTATCCAGCTAAAAATTTCAGAGAAATAAGGGATTTTTGTGTGGAAATAATTCAAAATAGGAATTTAAGTTTAAGCAAAAGACTTTATGTTTTAGGAGAATTTCTATTTAATCTTGAAGAAAAGTCTTATAATAGTTATGAATATGCAAAAAATTTCATTGAAAATTATAGTGTAGAAAAAAGTGCAGAATGCTATAAAAGAGATGATTTAAATTATATGATGCAGATTTCTTTTTTTGAAAATATAGTAAAATCATTGAATATATATGAAGAAACAGACAGTGAACTGTTTAGAAAATGTACAGAAGAAGTGTTAAAGGGATTTAATATAAAAAGCAAAGAGCAGCTTGAAGAAGAAAGCGATAAATATATAGATTTATTTGCAGATTACAGTAGAGATTATATTGATACAAATGAGTATATTTTTGAAAACTACATAGTTAATTTTATATATAATAATCTTTTCCCATATTCAGAGAGTGATTCTATATTTGAAGGATATATGATGCTTCTTATAAGATATTCATTAATGAGATTTTATCTTGTTGGAAGATATTCATATAGAGGATATGAATCTAGAGATGAAATAATAAGATTTATTCATATATTTTCTAAAGCTGTAGAACATGATAAGAATTATATTGAAGAGATACTTGATTATATTATTGAAAATGAATTTGATAATTTTGATTTTGCAAAAATGATAATGTGATTTAGAGAAAAATTATTTGTTAAGAATGAAAAAAGAAGTAGAAATATAAATTTAAAATAATTTTTGAAAATTTATAACTGTTAAAATAATATTGTGATATAATTACAAGTGTTAATAGATAAAATTTCAGTGAAAATACCTGACTTACATATATATAATATATCATTTAACAAAAAATAATGAAATCTAATATGTATATAGATTTCATTATTTTTATTATTAAGATTTTTTTATCTAAAACAAGAAATTAAATGTATATCTACTTTTTTAAAATTAAACCATTAAATTTATTTAATGACACTGAAATGTAGTGTTTACTATTAATAATCTTAGTGCGTTTTTTCTTTGAAATTTTATTTTCACCACCAAATATCTCGGATTCAGTATTTATAAGTTCAAGATACCATCCAGAATGATCAACTTCAATAAGAAAATCAGAATATTTTTTATTACTCAAGTTTAATATTATGTATAATGAATTTCCTTCTAGATCATTTCTTTTATATGCAAATATACAATTGCAATCGGAATTGATACTTATATCTATCCAATTAAAACTGTTTCTGTTATATTCGTTTTTATAAAGACTGCTTTCTGAAAGATATATTTTTTGAAGAGTTTCAAAGAAATTTTTAAACTTAACATGTTTAGGATAATCTAAAATATCCCAGTCTAACTCCTTGTCATGACGCCATTCTTCAAATTGACCTATTTCATTCCCCATAAAATTGAGTTTCTTTCCAGGATGAGTCATCATAAATAGATATAAACATCTTAAATTACTGAATTTTTCATCATAATCTCCATACATCATTTTTATTACAGAACTTTTAAAATGTGAAACTTCATCATGTGATATAGGAAGAAGAAAGACTTCATTGTAAAAATAATCAAAAGAAAAAGTCATTTTATGTCTGTTGAACTGTCTAACATCAGGATTCATTTGAAAATATTCAAGAGTATCATGCATCCATCCAAAGTTCCATTTATAATCAAAACCAACACCACCATATACTACAGGAGCAGTCACTTTTGGAAATACTGAAGAATCTTCAGCTATAAGCATAACATTAGGATGTCTGTTTTGAAGCATAAAATTAGAATTCCTTAAAAACCATAATCCAGCTTCGTTTATTCCTTTATTTATATCGCCATTTTCATAAATCATGATTGAAACAGCATCATATCTGAGGCCGTCAATATGGTAATAGGAAAGCCAGAAGTCAAGAGCTGATCTTACAAAGCTTATAACATAAGGTTTTGTAAAATCAAAAAGATTTGTATCCCATTCACTATATCTTTTATCTTCATAATCGCTTTCATAAACATAGGATCCATCATATTTACCTAGAGAAAATGAATCTTTTACAAAATGAGCAGGAACAACATCCATTATTACTCCTATATTTTCATTATGGCATCTGTTTATAAAATTCATTAAATCTTTTGGATTTCCATATCTGCTTGTAGCACTAAAATATCCACTTGACTGATATCCCCATGATCCATCAAATGGATATTCATTTAATGGAAGGAGTTCAATATGCGAATATCCCATTTCTTTTACATAGGGAATAATCATATCTGCAAATTCATTATAATTAAAAAAATCATTTCCACTTTTCATTTTCCAAGAAGAGAGATGTACTTCATATATATTGAGTGGAGAATTGAAATTTTTAGTTCTTGAATTCATCCATCCTTCATCAGTCCAATAAAAATCATTTATATTATAGACGATAGAAGCAGTATCAGGTCTTTTTTGACTAAAGAATGCAAATGGGTCTGATTTATCAAAAACTTCATTTTCAGTTGTAAATATGCGGTATTTATATAGTGACATTTCTTCAACATCTTTTACAAATATACTCCACACACCAGATGGATGACGTTCCATATTGTATCCAGACCAGTTATTAAAGGTTCCAACAAGAGAAACATTACAGGCATTAGGAGCATATACAGTGAAACGAACTCCGTTTTGATTATATTCATAAGAAAAATGAGCACCAAATGTGTTATATGCATCAAGGGAACGCCCTTGAAGTATTTCGTCTAATTTATTATTATCTATCATAAAATTACCTCTATACAATATCTTATATATGTGTTCCAATAAAACTATATATGCTAATTGAAACATATATAATAATATTATCAATTTTAATGAGATAAACCAATAAATTATATAAAAATTTTGAAAAATATAAATTATAATACATTAAAATGTTATTTTCAGAAAATTAAGAAAATAATATTGCAAACATTTTCAGAAGAGTGTATAATGTAATCAAGATAAAGGAAGAGATTTATCTTAGTGAACTGACACTTAAAATCCGGCAGAGAAGCATATTTGTAATAGGATATGCTGTTGGTGACAGGCAACGAAAAAACCTGGAAGCAAAGTATGACATAAGGGCATGCATATGTTGGCGGACAACTTAAAAATCAGTTTCTAAGAGGGAACTGTTACAATAAGGGATTGTTGTAGATATATACAATTATTCTTTGTGTACAGTTCCTTTTCGTTTTTATATAAATAAAGCAGTTGAATTAGTAAATTTTAATTCAACTGCTTTATTTATTGAATAATGTGTTTAGTTATTATTTAAATAATCTATTATTATGTTTGTAGATTCATCATATTGCAAATAATAATGTCCTTTTAAATCAAGACATATATGCTGGATGTTTTTGTTATGGCATGATAAAAATTGACTCATTTCTTTACTTGGCCAATATGGATCGTGTTTAGAAGAGAGCAAAAGAATTTTTCCTGTATAATTTTTAACATCTATTATTGCATCTTTATTAAAATACTTTTTAATGGATTTTTCATAACATGTACAAAAGAAATTGTCTGCAGCATCCTTCAGACTTTCATTATCCATGGAAAAACGTATATATGGGACTTCTAGCCCTTTATAAGTCCATGAAGATTTAGGATTTGATATCATTTCAGATATTCCTGAAGGTATATCTGAAAGACCTTGAAATACATAGCAGCTTGGTACACAGCCTATTGTAATAGCTGAATTGTAGTATTTAGCAAGTAATAAGGCAGCTTCAGCTCCTTTTGAATTACCGATTATTATAATTTTTTCATTTGAGATACCAATCTTTTTTTTGAAATATTCAATAGAATTTATAAAATATTCAATAGGAACTCTTTCTAATGTTTTAGGAAGCTGTCCTACTCCAAAATAGGCGAGTAATAAAACATTATATCTATCTTTTAAGTAATTTAAAAATGCTGTATTTATTGTTTCGGGAATTCCAGGGCGACTTCCATTTATTAATACAACTAATGGCTTATTACCGTTAGCATAGAAGTTTCCATAGATATCTTTGGTTCTGTATGTTTCCATATTATCATCTCCTGAATAAGAATAAAATTTAGGTGAAAATTAATCGTTTATACAGTCAAAATGCAATGAAATTACATAAGATATGTATGTATTAATTTTCTTTTCATCAAACTCAATCTTTAAGGCATTTAAATTATATCTGCAAATTGTAAGAATCATTTCGTTAACATCTATGTCAATTTTATCATCAAGCCAGTATTTTATAATTCCTAATATATTGTTGGTTATTAGAATTGAAGTCATATGAATATATTCTATTTTTATAGAATGTTTATAAACAAGATGTTTAAGAACAGTTTCTATATATTCACTAGTTTTATCTATTATTTTTTGACGCTTATTTTCAGTGATGTCACTTATTCCTATTGTTTTTAACAATACCATTTTGGAAATATCTTTATTCTCAATATAGGTACACATAGCAGAAGCAACAGCACATACAAATTTTTTTACAATATCATCTTTTTCATTTATAGCAGCATTTGATGCTGCATTTAAACTTGCTTCAAAGATATCATCATAAATAGCATTTAAGATTTCTTCCTTATTGTTAAAATAAGAATAGAAAGTTCCAGTGGCAACGCCTGCTGTATCTGTAATGTTTTTTATTGATGAATTCATATAACCTTGTTCTGAAAATATTTTTGCAGCAGCTTTAAGAAGAGATTTTCTTTTAAATTCTTTTTTTAATTGTGTTTTTGTTAAATTATTCATAAGAGTACTCCTAACTAAAAATGAATTTGAATTCAATTTCATTATAATGCTTGCAAATTGAATGTCAATATAAATTTTAAAAGAAAATGTTTTTATTTATGGTAAAGTATATGGTGTGTGCATCATATAATAAATTATAGGAAAATTAAGATTAAATTAATATTTTTCCATGAATTAATCTCATG
>NZ_CAKVKB010000075.1 GCF_934754915.1 uncultured Clostridium sp. | reverse complement strand
GTTTTATTATCAATATGAATGCAACTATAACTGCAACAATATTCCTAAAGAATGTCTTTTGAAAAGATGGAAGATCTCCTGCCAGTTTAATAAAAGCTGACATCATAGCAAATCCAAATGCTGATAGTATTATAAATATTATTCCTTTTGTTCTATTGCTCAATGCTGTAGTTTCCATCCTTATCATCTCCTTTCATATAAAAATTTTCTATTTTTTCTTCAAGAACCTCTTTGCTTATTTCAAATTTCACATCATCTTGAATTGTACCACTTTTGTCTATAAATATTGTTCTTGGCAGTGAATCAACTTTATAATTCACCCTTGCATCATAATGATTATCAAAAAATGTTTCTAAAGAAATATTATTATCCTTTAAATACTTTAATTCAAATTCATTATTATCTCCAACATTTATCATCAAAAAGCTGACTTTACCTTCATATTTTTTTGATACTTCTTCAAAAAAAGACAGTTGTGTTGTACATTTCTCACATGTACTGCTCCAGAAATTCAACACAACATTTTGTCCTTCATAAGATGAAAAACTATATTCATTTTCATCTTTATCATGAAATTCAAAATCCTTAGCTTTTGCTTTGAAATTCTGCTTGATATTTGGCGCTACATCATCTAAGATTTCTGGTGGTATATCATTTATATTTTCTGAAACCAACTTCATATCTAATGTCTTTTTTATGTTTCTTTCTTTTTTATCACTCACATACGCTGTTATTCCCAAAATCGTTATAAGCCCAAATACTATAGATATAATTACAAATTTTTTTCTCTTAATCATAGTTCCTCTTTTCTTGTGTGTATTTATTTTTCTATATAAATTTCTTCAAAATTGAATCCATCTTTTATATTATTCCATTTTTCCTTTTTCATCAATACATAAAAAACATCATCAATTTTTTCGTTCTTATATTCATCTTTTTTAAATCTTGATTTTATCTCCGCTCCAATTTCAATAAGTCTTTCAAGATTGTCTATGTCATTCTCAAAAACAATAGTTACTGCATATTCCATTTTCAATTCATAAAAAATATAATTATACACATTCCATAAAACCATTTTGGTTATATTTCTTCCTCTAAAATGTCTATCCCCAATATAATACTCTAAAACACATCCTTTTTTATCAACATGATTTATATCAATCATACCTATCTTTAAAGCTCCGCTTCTTATAATCCAATAAAAACACTTGCTCAATCCTTGAATTTCTTCTTTCCAATTCATTTTACTTTTTAAAGAATTACTTATGCAATATTCACTCTCACATTCACATTTCCATTTGTTCATTAAATAAACATCATTTTCTTTTAATTTTTCAATAGTAATCATAAATCTTTTCATCTCCATTTAACTATTGCATATATAATATGTTTATATTTATCAATTTGTTACAGTTTAGTACAATAAAATCTAAAAATTTCATTTTAATTATTGGTTTTATATCCATACTATTTGCTATCACCCTTATTTTTTGATAAAATTGATTAGTTAAACAAAGGGGGAAATTTAAAATGAACGAAAAATTGATTATAGGCATAACATTTGCTCTGTATCTATTTGTTATGTTACTCATAGGATGGTATTTCTATAAAAAGACTAAAAATTTATCTGATTACACATTAGGTGGAAGAAAACTAGGGTACTGGGGAACTTCTATAAGTGCTCAAGCTTCTGACATGAGTGGATGGCTCCTTCTTGGACTTCCTGGAGCAGCATTTTTAAGTGGATTGTCAGGATCAGTCTGGATGGCTGGTGGTCTTGCTATCGGTACTTATTTAAACTGGAGAATAATCGCAAAAAAATTAAGAGTTGATACTCAAAAATATTCTAATTCAATAACAATTCCTTCATATCTTGAAAATAGATTTGGAGATAAATCACGAATATTAAAAGTAGCATCATCAATTTTTATAATCTTATTCTTTCTTCCATATACTGCATCAGGTTTTGTATCAGGCGGAAAATTATTTACAACAGTTTTTGGAACACCATATATTGTTTCAGTAATAATTTGTGCCATTGTTGTTGTAAGCTATACTTATTTAGGAGGATTTATGGCTGTATGTTATACAGATATAATCCAAGGACTTATGATGTTTTTTACACTTATAATGCTGCCTGTGATTGTAATTATTGAAGGTGGAGGAATAGAAAATGTTGCTGCTACAATTGATTCTTCTCTTCTGAATCCTTTTAATATAGAACATCTTACAGGTTCTGTATCAGGAACTGTTGGAATGGCATTTATAGGAATAGTATCATCTCTTGCATGGGGATTAGGCTATTTCGGACAACCTCATATACTTACAAAATTTATGGCAATAGAAAATCCTGAAGAAATCACAATTTCAAGAAAGATAGCTACTGTCTGGGTTCTTCTTACACTTGCTGCTTCAACAGGCATAGGACTTGTAGGACACTTCTACTTTCCTGAACTGACTGGATCAGATGCTGAAACAATTTTCATTTTACTTGTACATAAATGTGTTCCTCTTCTACTTACTGGAATACTTTTATCTGCAATTTTAGCTGCAATAATGAGTACTGCAGATTCTCAGCTTCTTGTTACTTCTTCTACAGTATCAGAAGACTTTTACAGATCTATCTTAAAACCAAATGCTTCTGATAAAGAGCTTGTAAGAATAAGCCGTATTACTGTACTTGTTGTTTCAGCAATTGCATTCTTTATTGCACTTAATCCTGATAGTTCTGTATTAAAGCTTGTTTCATATGCATGGGCTGGTTTTGGATGTGCATTTGGTCCAGTTATAGTCCTTTCTCTATTTTGGGAAAAAATGACTAGAAATGGTGCTATTGCTGGAATGATAGCTGGCGGATTGACTTCAGCTTTATGGCCTCTTTTAAAACTTCATTTCACTGCTTCAATATTTCAGCTTTATGAAATGATACCTGGATTTGCAGTTTCACTTGTTGCAATTTACATTGTAAGCAAAATTGATGAAAAGAATGGTATTGTATGTAAACCTAATTATTCAGAATCTTAAAATACTTTTAAGATAGTCATTCTTTTATGTTTATACATTTTAAACTTTAAATTTCTCATATATCAAGTTGATTTTAAGATAATTTCAATCTTTCGATATATATAAGTTTTCAATTATAACATAATCTTATGATTAACCTTGAGACAGTATTAAAGACAGAAAACTTTAATAATTCAGTAAAATCATTATTTCTAATATTTCATTGAATTAATTAAAATTTCTGTCTTTTTATTTATATCATTATTTATTCAATTAGTTCTAATACTGGTCTGTATCCTACAGTTTCATAAGCAACATCTTTATCACAATAATTATTATAAGTTGTTGAATATAAACCTCTTATTATGCAGAACTTATCATTTTTTCCATATTCATTTTGAGTAAAACTACAACACTTGCACCAATTCCACAATAAATTGCTTTCACCTTTTTCTCTCTCTGCACCTTCTTCTGATATTTTATCATTCTTGTCTTCATCTGTAGAACGTGGTAAACCTTCAATTCCTGATATATTTAAAATATATTTATCCCATTCACTAAAGTCTTGTCCACTTGCATTTACTTCACCAGTAAGAAGTCTTAAAATATACTTCTTTCCTCCAAGCTTAACTACTTTTCCATAAGTAAGATTTTGAGAATCCAGTTCACTCCATGGAATCTCTTTGATAATATTTTTATTACATATAAGAAGCTTCTTTCCTTCATCATTTATTTCAATCCATGTTATCTTGCTGTCGCCTTTTTCAGAATCCCTTATTTCAATAGGTCCATCATCATAAGTTATTATTCCATCTGGATTTTTAGACAAATCTGAAAAATCCTGTTTTTCTCCATTTAAATATAATGTTCCAAATTCTCTTACTCGTCCAGTGATAAATATAGAATTTTCAATCTCATTTAACTTTTTTATTTTGTTCAATTTATTTTTTAATAAAAATGTTCCTCCTAATGCTGCCAATGCTGCAATAGAAACTCCGACTACTTTATTTTTATTGCTTTCCTTTATTAATTTTTCTCTAATTCCCAATTTCATAAGCACTTTCCTCCCTAATACACATAAAACTTCTAATTATATTATACTTTAAATGAATAGATATTGATAACTATTTTTATAAATAAAAGTTAAACTTATATTGTTTCTTCAATATCTTTATTCACTTTTATAGTTTCATCTATTTTTTCTAAAGCAGTTTTTAACAATTCCATCTGTTCATTAGTAATATCAGCAAATTTGCTTGAAACTTCCTGACAGCTTGTATTTAAATCAGATATTATGTTTGCATTTGCATCAATTTCTCCTACTTCATTTACAATAAGCTGGAATGTCTCTTCTGCTGTATTTACATTTGATATACTTTCTTTTATCAGTTCTCCACTTTCTTGAGCATTTTCCGTTGTACTATGTATTGCTTCAGTTATTTCATTAATTATTGAATCAACACTATTTACAGCATTTTTAACGTCATCTGCAAGCTTTCTTATCTCAGTTGCAACAACAGAAACTCCTTTTCCTGCGACTCCTGCTCTAGCAGCCTCCAAGGCTGCATTAAGAGCAAGAAGATTTGTCTGGTTTGCTATGTTTCCTATAAGATGAATTATATCAATAGCTTCTTTAGTTGAATTATTTGCAGCTTTAATTGATTCATCCAATTGAGAATTAGCTTCTCCTATTTTCTTTATTGAAGAATCCATATTAGTCATATTTTCGCTGCCAACACTTATAAGGTACATAGTCTTACTTAATACTTCTGCCATCTTTACACAGTCATCATTTGCTTTAGTGCATGTTTCATCCAATTTGCTTACAGTTTGATTTGATTTTGCTACATTTTCATTTACACTTGATATATTATCTTGGATCTTTTCTAACGATTCTTTCTGTGAATTGGTCAATGCCTTAATTTTATCAACATTTATGTTATTGTTTTCATTTTCATTAAAAGAAAACTCTACATTTTTGACTTTTTCTTGTATCTCTTTCTTATTATTTAAATCAGTACTCTGAACACTTGTATTATCTTCCTTAGCTTGACTTGGTAATGTCATATAGATGCCTATCGCTATACATGCTATAATAGCGACTAATACAGCTTTTCCTACAGATAAGCCTAAAATGCTTGGAACAAGAGTACTTATAAATATAAGGATAGATACTATCAATATATCTATTGTTTTTTTATTCACAATTTTATTCCCCCTTGACATAATCTTTCTTTTGTAAGCCACAAATATTCCTTAGTAAAAATTTAATACATTTAATTAAACAATTTTATTACCTTTATTTATATAATACTCATTTTTATAATTTTTTCTATATCTTAATGTAATTTTTTCCTAATTTAAAGTTAATTTAATATTTCAACCTTTATATATTTCTAATTCATATGTTTCCAATTTATATATATTTGAGGATTTTTCATATTAGTATAAGCCTCAAAAAACAATCAATATATAGTAAGTCAAAGATAAATGTGTATACTATATGTTGATTTTGACTATATAGATTTACAATTATAAAATATCCACATTTAAATAATTGTAAATAAAAGATAAAGTTTTTTAGTTATTACAAAATCTATGTCCGCATTATTAATTATCTAAAATTTGCCACCAACTTAAAAAGTGGTGGCAAATGGGTGGAAAATTTAAAATATTAATCTTATATGTTTTTTCTAATCTCTGTAAAATTCAAGCTCTAGGATGTGTATGCATATAGATGTAATTAATTTTATCATTATTAATTATTTCATAATAGGTATCCATATATGTTAAAACCTGATTTCCAAGAAGTTTCTGAACAGCCCTCACATTTGCTCCATTCTGAAGAAGATGTACTGCAAATGAATGCCTGAATGTATTAAGATTAACATCCTTATCTATTCCGGCTTTTCTTGAATATTCTTTTACTATTCTCCATATTCCCTGTCTTGTAAGTTTATTTCCGTTCAAATTTACAAATAGATTAGTAACACCACATTGAGCAATTTTATATCTTATGCTAAGATATTCAGATAAAGCTTTACATGCACTCCTTCCTATTGGAATTACTCTTTCATAATGTTTATTATCTGTACATCTGACAAAATTTAATTCCAAATTTACATCTTCAACATTTAAATTTATAAGTTCAGACACTTTCATTCCAGTAGCATACATGAGCTCAAGAAGTGCATTGTCCCTTATTCCTTTAGGGCAGTCTTTTTCTACTATTCTTATAATCTTGTCCACTTCTTCAATTGTTAGTATTTGTGGCAGTTTTCTGTTATTTTTGGAACTCTTATATTCTATTCTTGGAATTTCTTTTATAAGAGACTGACTTTTTAAATATGAATAAAAATTACGAAGACTAATTACGATCCTGTTTATTGACCTTTCTGATTTGCCTTGATTTAGCAGATTTTGAATGTAAGAAGCTACAGTAAGATTATCACTTTTATATAAGTCAACCTTTTTCCTATTTAAAAATTTTAAATAGAGAGTGACATCTGTTACATATGCATAGATAGTATTTTCACTTTTACCACTCTCTAATAAATAATTTCTATAATTGTTTATACTATTTATCATTGTTCTCTCCTATAGCATTGATTATGATTAGTATTCGATAAATTGATATTCTTCCTGCTTAATCTTTTCATTAGTATTTCATATATTATTCATAAATAAAATCTTACTGCCACAAATTTTATCAGACTTGGTGATACATAAGTTTCTACTAATATTCCTGATATATAAATTATCAGAAGTAAAAGAAACTTTTTTAATACTCCGTCAGGAAGTTTCCCATTCCCTTTGCTTTTTTTGAAAAATTTCCTTTTAAAACTTTCAGCAGACATTGTCAATGCAATAATACTCATTCCAATAATGCATGGAATATAAATAAGATTTTGAGGAATAATGCTTGCAATTGCAAGCCCAAGTCCCTTTCCATCAAAAGCAGTTGCTATAAATGAGAAAGTGTATCCTAGAGTAAAGCCTTTTAATAAGTCAATAATTAATATTATGGGCCCTCCAAGAAAAGTCAAACCAAATAAAAATATAGGTAAAATGACTATTATGTTTTTCTTTATAACCTCAAATAAAAGCTTTCCATAACTTACTGGATTATTCTCTAAAGTTTTTGTAAAACTTGTGAAATAGCTTATTAAATCGTTTTTATCCGCTGGTCCCATATATTTTACTGTATAAAGTCCAAATGACAATCCAAGACAAAACATTATGAGTATAATAAAAAAGTAACTTTTTCTGCTGTCAAGGCTAATATTCATTTTCTTTATTAAAATATTCATCTCTTATTCCTCCTTCTGTTACTCTAATTAATACTATGTTTAATATCCATAATTTATTCTAAATAGTTTAAACATGTATTTAACATTACTTAAATATTTTTATGCCTTTAACACTTTAAACTTTACTCTACTCAAAATACCTGCCAAATGATATAATATTAATGTAAATTACACATTGTTATTTATAATACATATTAGAAGAATGAGAAGGAATTTTTTATGAAGGATTATTTGACAGTACTTAAAATATATCATATTTCAATACTTATCATATCTTTTATGGACTTCTTGATTTTTCTTAAAATACTACCATCAAGTCTTTTTCTATTTTTAGTAATACTTGCAGTAGGTGCTTCATGCGGATTAAGTATTTATATAAAGAAAAATAAAGCAGAAGCAGCTAAAAACAATACTAGAAAAACAGATATGATTGTAACAATTATATGGCTTGTAAGCATGTTTGCAGCAATTAGTGTATAGTACTGTTGCTTAAAAAATATTTTTACAACATAATCAAGAATTTACAAAAAGCCATCCAAAATTTTTCGGATGGCTTTTTTATTAACAAAATTACAACTATACATATTCCAGTTGACAATATACAATGGGCAACTAAAAACAAAATCTTTTCAGTATTTCTTTAATATTCATATAATCAATAAATCAATTTCTTTATATCTTTTGCCATTTCTGGCGCAAGTGTTTTTGCTAATTCATACTGTCTTTTTCTATTATTTCTTACAAACTCATATAATTTAGTGTTGTTCTTTTTCAACATTTCTTCATATTCCTTGCGTTTTTCAGTATACTGTTCATAAACCATATTATTTTTTTCTTTCATCTTTTCTGCCAGTTTAAGTCTATGTTCTATTATATTGGCTTCAACCTTTTCAACAGGCTGTCCAAGTTTTTCTGCAAGTTCATTGATATGCATTTCAAAATGTTCAAGAAGTATATCCTGATCATAAATATCCAAATGTCCCCATTGTCCAGATTTAACTTCCATATCTGTTTTGGGATTCAAATCATCTGTAACTTTTCTTATGCTTCTTATTATGTTTTCTACATGTTTTTCTATATATTTATCAGCATCACTGCCAAATGCCCACTCAAATTCTTCATTTATCATGAGACTTTTTATATCTTTCTTGTCTTCTTCACTTTTATTTTCAATTTCATATGGAGGAAATATTCCTGCTTCTTTTAGAGCCGTACTTATGGTTCTGCGTATAACTCCCTTTTCAATAAGATATCCTAAATCTAATTTTCTTATTTCATCATTTAGTTCTCCAACATGTTCTGTAATATAAAATTTAATTCCCTTAGATTCAAAATTTCTATTAATTATTGCTAATCTGTCTGCTGCAGTACAATCTATGCTTCCAATTCCACTGGCATCTATTATTACAGCTTTAGTATCTTCATTTATTTTACTTTCAATATCATTTTGAAACGTATTTATATTAGCAAAAAACAAGCTTCCATTAAAACGATAAATGACAACATTAGATATAGGCCTTGCCGCTTTAATTCTGGATAGATTATAGAACCCTTCTTTTCCTGGAATTACTCCCATGAAATTTCTTGAGGGAACAGCTGATTTTAATACCATTGCAGTAAATGATAAAACAAGTCCAATTATAACTCCATATATAGTTCCCAACGCAAGAACAGCAGCAAAAGCTCCCATAAATATAAAGAATTCTTTTTTATCAATTTTATATAGCCTTTTAGCTTCATGAATCTCAAGGACATTTATGAGGGCAGATATTACAATTGCTGTAAGAACAGGTACTGGAAGATATCCTATAAATCCAGTTCCAAACATAAGAACTCCAGCCATAACAATAGATGCAGTAATTGAAACTAGTTTGGTTTTTGTTCCATATTGATTACATATTGAAGTTCTTGATACACTTCCATTCACTGGACAGCATCCTGTTAAAGCTGCTGCAAGATTGCTTAATGAAAAAGCGAGAATTTCACGTTTTTCTTTAATTTTATAATTATTCTTCATTGCAAAATTTATTTCTGCCAGCAATGATTCTGACAGTATTACAACTGCAATTGGAAGACTCATCATGAAACCATCCTTAAAATGCACATTTCCTATATCTGGAGCAGCAAACTTTGGAAGACCATTATTAACTTTTGAAAGCAGTATAACACCATAATTATCTACATGAAATATGACTGTTGACATTGCGCCTAAAATCATTACAACAAGAGTCATAGGAAATTTAGGTGAAATTTTTTTTGATATTAAAATTATTGCAAGTGAAAATATTCCCATAATTAACGAAAGCAAATTAATATGCCCTAAGCTTTCAATCAGATGCTCTGACAATTCAAGAAATTCCCCACGTCCTGCATCAGACCCCATAAGCTTTGGTATCTGCATTAAGATAATAGTTGTTCCTATCCCTGTAATAAATCCCCCCATTACTGGCGTTGATATATAGTTTACAAGTCTTTCAGCTTTAAATATATAAAAAATCAATAACCATACAGCCACATAAAATGTGAGTACTGGAATTATATTTACAGCTTCATCACTTCCAAATTCTATATTTAGTGATAACAGCACCCCTCCAATTAACGCTGCTGGTGCAGCATCCACACCAAATATAAATTCAGGAGATGAAGATATAAGACAAAATACTAATATAGGAAGCACTGAACCATATAAACCATACACAGCCGGAAGTCCTGAAACCTGTGCATAACCCATTCCTATTGGAATAGATATAGCTGCAATTATAACACCTACAAATATATCTCTAAATATACTCTTCATAAATTTCACCCCATTTTTATCAATTAATGCTTACTGCTCATATTATTCCAACTTTTCCATAAACATCTAAATATATTATAACAGTAATTTTTATATAATTGACTTTTTATTTAATGCATCTAATAATTTCTGCAAAGCTTTTTCCAAAACATGCTTTGGACATGCTAAATTAATTCTTTCAAATCCTTTTCCTTCTTCTCCAAATAAATAGCCTTCATCTAAATAAAATTCAGCTTCATTCTCCATAAATTTCTGAAGAGAAATATGATTTTTTTCTATTTTCCTAAAATCAAGCCATTGAAGATAAGTCCCTTCAAGTGGTATTACAGTGACCTGTGGAAGGTTTTCCTCAAAAAATTTCTGTACACATCTTCTATTTTCATCTAAAACTACAATAAGCTCATCAAGCCACTTTTCACACTTTGTATATGCAAGTTCACACGCTTTAAATGCAAAAGTATTTCAATGTAAAGAATCCTGATTTTTCAAGTTCATCAGTAACTTTCTTTCTTAACTTTTCATTTGCAATTATTATATTTGAATCCTGTAATCCTGCAAGATTAAAAGTTTTGCTTGGAGCAGTGCATATAATTGAATTCTGCTCAAATTCTTTACTTACTGTGCTAAATACTGTATGATTATTTCCTGGCATAATCAAATCAAAATGTATTTCATCAGATACCACTATCATATTATTTTTTAAACAAATATCGCCTATTCGTTTAAGCTCATCCTTTGTCCATACTCTTCCAACTGGATTGTGTGGATTACATAAAATCAGCATTTTAACATGATCCATGGCAGCCTTCTTCTCAAAATCATCAAAGTCTATTGTATATTTTCCATCTTTATAAATTAATTTATTTTTTACAATTTTCCTGTTATGATTTTCTATTGCTCCATAAAATGGATAGTAAACTGGTGTCATAATCATTATTCCATCATTTTTATCTGTTAATGCCTTAACTATTGTATGTAGTGCAGGAACAACTCCAGCTGTTTCAACAATCCATTCCTTATCAATATCATAATCATGTCTTTTTTTCATCCAGCTGCATACTGCATTATAATATTCTTCCGTAGCACTTGTGTAACCATATATAGCTTTTTCTGCATATTCTTTTAATCCTTCAATTATTTCAGGAGCATTTTTGAATTCCATATCTGCAACTGAAAATGGGATTATTTCTTCATTCCCTTTGTTATTTTTATTAGCGTCCTCCCATTTTACTGAACCAAGATTTCTTCTCGATACTAATGTTTCAAAATCATACATATATATACTACCTCCTTAAATTTTCCTTTTAATATTATAATATTACATATTATTTCTTTTTCCAACATTATAATGTATTTTCAATTGTTTTATGAATAACTGACTTCCTAGTTTTTATATTCATCTATATATTCTTTTTCTATAAAACTAATTGCTTCTTCTAAATTTAGAAACTCAATATAATGTGGAAAAGTACTATCACCTTTATTCCATATTAAATGCACAATATATACTTCATTTTCCCCTTGAAACAATGCATCATCATTAGATTCACATTTGGCAATAAAAAAACATCACCTGCATCAATATTTAAATTGATAAACAAATGATGTTTAAAATTTTTAAATTATCAACCATTCTACTATCTATGGTCAACATTCAATTTTCTTACTTTTAACCAATCAGATTTTATATAATAAATTATAAAACATGCTGAACAAAATATCCAAGATGCAGGATAACACCAATATACAAGCCTTATGTCAAATTTGATTTTTAATAAGAGTATTAACCATATTATTCGAAATACACATATTCCACCAGCAGTTATTATCATAGCCTGAAATGCCTTTCCTGCTCCTCTTACTGCTCCTGCAAGTACTTCAGTAAAACAATGTGTAAAAGCAAATGGAGATATTATATACATCATAATTAGTCCCATGCTTTTAACTTCTTCACTAGATGTAAATGCCCCTATTAAATAATTGCCACATAAAATAACACCACTGCTCATAAAAATTGTTATTATGACTGCACTTATTAAGCATATGTTGACGCCTTTCTTTATTCTGTCATATCTGCCGGCTCCCATATTCTGTCCTACAAATGTTGAAATTGCTAAACCATATGCCATCATTGGAACATATAAAAAAGCATCTATTTTTTCATATGAAGCACACCCAGCCATCGCTAATGAACCAAAATCATTTATTTTTATCTGAACCAACATATTTGATATATTAAACATGGCTGATTGAAGTCCACATGGAATACTTAATTTTATTATTTCCATGGCTGTGACTTTATTAAATTTTATTTTTCCAATTTTCAATCTATAGCCCTCTGGAATTTTTATTAGATTATAGATAACAAGTGCTGCTGAAAAATATTGGGATATCATTGTAGCCAGAGCCGCTCCTGCTACACCCATTTTCAAAACCGCTACAAATAGTATATCTAAAATCAAGTTAAGTATTCCACTAAATACAAGATAATATAGAGGATGCTTAGAATCCCCTCTTGCTCTTATTATTCCTGCACCAACATTATATACCATCATGCCTATAATTCCCAAAAAATAAACTCTTAAATATGTTGCACTTAAATCTATTACTTCTTCAGGACAATGCATAAATATTAAAAGTGGCCTTGTCCAAATCATTCCTACTATAGTTATTATCGTTCCACACACTATACTCAATATTATTGATGTATTCATAGTCTTTTCAAGGCTTTTTTCATCACCTGCCCCATAATATCTTGCAAATATAACTCCTGTTCCTGTGGAAATTCCAAGAAAGAAACCAACCAAAAGATTTATTAATGTTCCAGATGATCCAACTGCTGCAAGAGGCATGCTTCCTGCAAATGTCCCTACTATTGAACTGTCTACTGCATTATATAATTGTTGAAGCAGATTAGTGAGCATAATTGGAACCGCAAAAAATAAAAGGCTTTTCCAAATTGCCCCTTCTGTTAAACTATTTTGTTTTCTTTTCATACTTCTATTCCTTAAATTTTTAAATAATTTTATTAAAATATCAATTTTTGTATATTAATACTTAAATCAGCAATAATTATTTTAACATATTTTTCTGTTCCATAAAACACTAAAAAACATAATACAGCATTTTTTTCATAACCTTAATCCGCCTCTATCTTAATCTGCTGTCTTAATTAAATCTACAATTAATCTTTGTCATTATAAAATCCAAGAAAACTCAGTAAAATCCATAAATATATAAGTTTTAATAATTCAAAAAGCACCCCTAAATTAATAGAGATGCTTTTTATTAATTAAATTTGAAAAATATCTACTTTACTGAATATGTTTTTTCTAAATATCCTACAACATCAAAAATGTCATTTTCTTTTCCTTCTGCTGAAACACAGTGAAGTGTATTATTTTCATCTTTAAAAGTCCACATTACCAATACAATTCCTTCATTCTCATATGTTCCATATACCTGATAAGCATCATAACCACCTAACTTAACTTTTGCTCCTTGTACATCTACGCCTTCATCCTTTATTTTCTGGGCAAGTCCCTGCATTGCATCATCTGCACTCTGTTCATAATTATAAGCTATATTCATTGTTATAATTGATGAACCACTAGGATCTGAATATTCAATTACAGTTGTATCATCTGGTAGAGAAAGATCTTTAAAATCCACCCATTCTGATGGTACTTCCACAAAACCATAATCTTCTTTACCAACTTTTTTAGTTGTAAATGAAGTATCTTCTTCTTTTACTTCATTGATCTCATTTGTTTCTTCTGGCTTGATTTCTTCTTGCACTTGATTATTGGTTTCACTGATTCTTTCATTATTTGTTTCTTTATTGCACCCACATAAACTTCCTATAGTTAATATAGCTATTGTTAAAGCAATTATTCTCTTTTTCATTTATATGTCATCTTCCTCATTTTTTAATCATTTCATAATTAACACTTTTTAACTTGTCAAAAGGTTGCAAAGAATTTAAATAAATTTCATATTTTTTCCTTTGTAAAATCTCTTCTATACTTAAACTAAAAAGTTACTAAGATGTTAGATTTATTTTAAAATAAGAATCAACATAATATTTTATCTAGAACCGCAAAGATTTCTTCTTTTGATTCATATGAATAAATGTGATAATAATCATTTCCAGTAAGCATTGCAGATAAATGGCATTGTGAACTGCGATAAAAAATATAACATGGCTTTTTTATACTTTCTGCATATGCAAGCTCATATCCAACTCCAAGAGAAGGACATGTACACTCTGCAATCACCAAATCACTTTCTTTCATCCATGTTATATCCTGTTCATATATATCTTTATCTTTTATTCCCTGTTCAGTTAAAGTAATGTTAGTTCCAATATGTTCTGTAAGTACAATATCAGTTTTCTGCATATATCTGATGATTTCCCCGTAAAGACCAGCATCTTCCCTTCCTCCACGAATAGATCCTGCAAAATATATTTTTTTATTCATTCCTTCATCCCCATTCTCAATTTATTCTTACTGACTATGTTTACTTAACTATCTTATGTTTAACTTCTTCTTCAAAATACTGCTGTAGCATATTTAATTTTCCTCTTTCTAACAAAATTATATTCGATTAGGTTCCTCTATTACAATTTTACTATATTACAACAATTACTTACAACAGTCATGTACATCATTAATAATCTTATATTCATTGCCTAATTCTTCACACAAGTCATTATATATATCTGTAGCCCTATTAATAAAATCTTGTTTATGTTCTTTTGTCCATGGTGATGGGTTTAGTGGATAATCCCAATCTAAATATGAATAATATTCATCTTCTAATTCATTAAGCTTTTTTACTAATTCTAATGATATAGGAAGCTTACTACTTTCTATTGCATAATCATATTTATCTTTTGCATTTCCATTAACTGCCCATAAACAGATTCCACCATGTTCAAACCAGAATCTTATGACATATTTTCTAATCATTATATACATCGCTTACTTTCTATTAGTGTTTTTGAGATTTTAAAAAATAAAAACACCTCCAACAGTTAGGAATCTATCCAAATTATCGAAAGTGTTTCTACGCTAAATTTATATTTAATTAATTGGTATCAAAATCTATAGGTTGGTATATTCAACATAGATTTGACTTTTTCAAATTACTTGTTCAACTGTCATTTTACTGACTTTCTTTTGAATTAAGACACTTTATTTTTTAATCTTAATTTATCAGCAATGATTGCTATAAATTCACTATTAGTAGGCTTGCCCTTATCATTATGAACAGTATAACCAAATAGTTTATTAATAGCTTCTATTTGACCTCTGCCCCAAGCTACTTCGATAGCATGTCTTATTGCTCTTTCTACTCTTGAAGCTGTTGTATTATACTTCTTAGCTATTGATGGATATAATTCCTTTGTTACAGCACTTAATAGTTCCATATCATTTACTACCATTGTGATAGCTTCTCTTAAATACATATATCCTTTAATGTGAGCTGGTACACCAATTTCGTGGATTATATTTGTTATTTCTGTTTCTAAATCAACTGGTGCCTTTGATTTAGGTTCTGATGTAAGTATATAAGAAGATGCTGTTGGATAAGAAACTCTGTTATTATTAATCTGTGCAGCATTTTCCTTTATTGCTGTTGGAGCACTATTAAACATTTCTCTTATTCTCTTTGTAAATACTTCCATATCAAATGGCTTAACTGTATAATAGTCAGCACCTAATGTTATTGCCTGCTGTGTAATCTTATCCTGACCAACTGCAGATAAAATGATTATTCTTGGAGTCTTTTCTAATTCCATTGTATTTAATTTTTCTAAAACTCCTAATCCATCAAGATGTGGCATTATTATATCAAGAATAACTAAATCTGGTTTTCTTTCAACAATTAAATCTAAAGCCTCTCGCCCATCTTTTGCAATTCCTGTAACAACAATATCTTTTTGATTTAAAAGATAATCATTCAATATACTACAGAATTCCTTGTTATCGTCAGCTATTAATACTGATATTTTTGAATCTTCCATTTTTTTCTCTCCTTTATCCATTAATTAGCTTTTAAGTTTGCCCCCTAACAATATATACTTATTACACCTTTCTATTTACTTCCACAAGATAATGATTCCATAAAGTTTATTAAATTCCTCTTTTATTGCAGGGTATGTATAATTATTTTTTACTTTAATTTTGATTGATGTATGTTTTTAAGACTTATTTCTTAATTTAAAAGTTTTTACTCACTCATCTTCCACTATTTGTAAATTATACACTTTTTTTTGATATAAGTAAATACTTTATTATAAAATACCTTATATATTTTTGTTGAGAAACTAATTAAAGTACTTATTTAATAGATTATATAATTATATTATATAATTTTCTTGTCCCTTCTTCAAATAAATAATCACTTTTTTGTTAAAAATAAGAGTCAGCTGACTGACTCTTATTTTACTTTATTTGATTATTTCTGCATCCTTAAGCATCCATTCTATATATATTCCATATCCAGTATCTGGTTTATTAACAAGAACATGTGTCACTGCACCTACAATTTTATCATTTTGTATTATAGGACTTCCACTCATTCCCTGAACAATACCTCCTGTTTTATTTAAAAGTCGTTCATCTGTAATTTTTATTACCATGCTTTTAGAACTTGGAACTGTCTGAGTAAGTAATTTTTCTATTTCTATATCATATTCCTGAGGACCATTTTCATCAATTGTTGTTATTATCTTAGCTTTTCCTAATTCGATTTCATCTCTAAATCCAACTTTTAATTTTTTCGAATTTTCATTTGCATTTAAGTTATTAAGTTTCCCAAAAATACCACTTTGAGTATTTTTATTTATAGTTCCTTTTGGACATTCTTCATTTACAAATATTCCTCTTAATTCTCCAGGTTCTCCTTTTTCTCCTTTTCTTATACTTATTATACTTGAATCAAGGACATCTCCGCTTTTTATTAAAAATGGTTCATTTGTATCAGAATCTGTTATAGGATGACCTAAAGCTCCAAATCTTCCTGTATCACTGTCATAGAAAGTCATGGTTCCTACACCTGCTGTAGAATCCCTTATCCATAAACCTATTTTATAATCTTTATTATTTTCTTTTTTCAATTGAATGGTTTTTGTAATATTTTCACCATGTCTCAATATATCAACTTTTATACTTTCCTTATCACTTTGTTTTATTGCCTTTGAGAGATCTTTTGAATTATGCATTTCAATTCCATTTACTTTTAATATAACATCACCAATTTCAAGTCCTCCTGTTTTTCCAGGGCTTTCTTCTTTTTCACTGTTTATTTCTATATCACTGTATCCAACTACAAGAACACCTTCACTATTTACTCTTACACCAATTGGCATTCCTCCAGGATAAACCTCAAGATCTTTTATTTTTTCAACTTCCACACTTTTAAGGGGAATCATTCCCAAAAATTTTATTTCATATCTATTGGAATCGTCTACTTGATTTATTGTATTTCCAATAGGTGCAACAGAAGGTACTGTTTCATCATTTTTTGTATAAATCTTGTTTGGAAGATTTATAATACTTATTGTAGTCATTAAAATTAGAACTAGGATTGGAGTCATAAGCAAACTTATAAAACAAAAAAATTTTTTCTTCATATTTCTCTTCCTCCTTTACTTCTTAATTTTAATTTCCCCATAAGACAAGTTCATTATCCTATAAGAACAATGTTATAAAAGACAAAAAATTTACCTCATACTAATTTTTTTATAAAAAATAAATTCATTTCTTTACATACCTTAAAACTATGATACTGAAAAAACACAAGAATTATTAGTTATTTTATTATTAGATGATATATATTCCAATTAACAATGTACAATGAACAATTAAGAGCGAAATCTTTTTAAGATTTCTTTAATCATTATGTAGTTTTAT
>NZ_CAKVKB010000074.1 GCF_934754915.1 uncultured Clostridium sp. | reverse complement strand
CACAATGATAAAATTTGCAGTTCCCTTCATACTAGCAAATCTTCTTCAAGCTTTTTATGGAGCTGCAGATCTTATAATTGTAGGTCAGTTTACAGATTCTGCAAATGTTTCCGCAGTAGCAATTGGAAGTCAGGCTATGCAGACAATTACAGGAATTATTGTTGGCCTTACAACAGGAGGGACGGTTCTTATAGGACAATATATGGGAGCTAAAAAGAAGGAGGATATTGCCGATACAATCGGAAATATGGTTATAATGTTTTCTATTATTGGAGTTATATTAAGTCTAATAATAGCATTATTTACAGAAAAAATTGTTACAGTTTTAAAAACTCCATCAGAAGCAATAGCTTATACACATGAATATATTTTCATATGTTCTATGGGAATTATTTTTATTGTTGGATACAATGCAGTTAGTGGTATTTTAAGAGGAATTGGTGATTCAAAAACTCCTCTCAAGTTTGTAGCAGTTGCCTGTATGGTTAATATAATACTGGATCTTATTTTAGTTGGAATTATGAAAGCAGGTGCAGAAGGTGCTGCCATAGCAACAATTAGTGCTCAAGGAGTAAGCCTTTTTCTAGCAGTTCTTAGTATAATAAGAAAAAATATCTTAAAAGTAAAGATTTCTATAAAAAATTTCAAACTAAATATGGGCAAACTAAAAAAAATATTTATTCTAGGCCTTCCAATTGCAGTTCAAGATATGCTTGTTAATATATCCTTCTTAATAATAACAGCTATAATAAATACATTAGGAGTTACAACCTCAGCAGCTGTAGGAGTTACAGAAAAGATTATAATTTTTCTTATGATTCCACCAACAGCATTTTCATCTGCAATTGCAGTAATGACAGCTCAAAATATAGCTGCAAAACAAGAAAAAAGAGCTAAAGAATCTCTTAAAATTGGAATAATTCTATCACTTGCTATAGGCATTATATGTTTTATATTTTGTCAGTTTTCTGGTAAGATACTTGCAAGAATATTTACCAGTGATACTGAAGTTGTAACACAAGCTGCAGTTTATCTAAAATCATATACAATAGATTGCATAATGGTAGCTTTCATATTCTGTATGAATGGATTTTTTAGCGGATGTGGACATACAACTTTTACTTTAATACATAGTCTTATTGCGACATTTTTATTTCGTATACCAATAGCATATTTTTTCTGCAGTGTTCATTTCACTTCATTATATAAAACAGGTCTTGCATCTCCTATAGCTTCTTCTGTTTCTGTTATAATCTGTTTTATATATTTTAAGTCAGGGAAATGGAGAAAAAACAGGCTTTTAGATAATATGGAATTGAGTGCATAATTTTTATTCAAAAATCTAGAGAAATGTTGTTGTAATATTTCCTTAAATTTAATTTGCATGATATTCATAAAATGGTAAAATATAAAAAATGGATTTGCTTCATAATTATCTGTAAATCTGCTCACGTTGTTATACTTCTTATAAATTATATGTAATCAAAAGAGGAGGGTTATATTAATGATATTGGTAAACTGCGTATGACGAAAAGATGATATTATACATGCTGTTGAAAATATAAAAATACAGAATAAACAAGTATTTAAATATAAGAAAACTAAAGGAATAAGAGTTCTTTTTGACACAGATATTGAAGATATTCAAGCTACAGAACTGGTTAAAAAGGCTATAAAAGAAATTTCTGGAAGTTCAGCTTTAGTAATTGATGTTGTTCCAATTGTCAGTGAAAACTTTTTTGATGGATATAATAAGCTTTTATATAAAACAAAAAAATAATAAAAATTAAAATATTCATTGAATTTTCTAAATGCTTTATTTTTAATTATCATAATAAAAACATAATAAGTCAGCCAAACTAATAATTAGAAGGTTCTTCTAATTTATTATGAAGGCGGTGAATTTATGTTTAATGTCTCATGGGTAGAATACATAGGATATGCAGCATCTATATTAATAGGAATCTCTATGTTTATGAAAAATATGGTAAAATTGAGATTGATAAATTTAATAGGAAGTTTATTATTTTCAATTTATGGTTTTATAATAAAAGCATATCCTGTTGCTATAGTCAATATAGTTATTGTATTTACAAACATGTATTATATATATAAATTAAAAAAACTTAAGTAAAATCATAATTATGGCGGAATAGCTTAAAATCTTTAAGATTTAGTTATTCCGTTTTTTAATAATATAATTCATCAAAATCTAATATTGAAGATATAAAAAGTCCACCTATATACATGAGATCTTTTTCCTTTAGTGCAAATAAAACATGAAGATAAAATGCAGTATTTTTATCTTCTAATTCCATAACTTCAATAGGTGAAGTCCATACATATTCTGATATTCTCTTAATCCTGCGCATTCCTCCTGAAGAAGCAGAAGTGACATTCATTCCACCTTTAGATTTTGTTCCGCTGTTCATATCAACAAGCATAGTGCCTTTTCCATATGTCCATTGATTTTTAAAACGATCGTAAACAAATTTTTGACATAGGATACCATTAAGTTTTAAAGTCAAATTTCTGCTGGATTTAGTTATTGGCAAAAGTTTTTGTCCTCCAGTAGTTCCTGATGAATGGCCGAAATATTCCACATCTTCCTTTGTTAATATATTTTTCTGTCCTTTTGATTCCATAAGAATAAGCTGTTCAAAATCACTATAGTCGTTTAGTTTAACTTGAACTTTAAAGTCATTAATAGATTCAATATTTTCAAATTTATGATTTTGACCATATAAAGTATTTTTATTTTCATTTATTATTTCAAAAAGGATTTCCCTACTTTTTTGAAGAGGGATTTTAGTGTATTCATTAAAATTCTTCTGCATTTCATTACCTTCAAGTATCAATCCTTTATAGAATGCTTTACTTACAATGCTCATATTAGTTCACTTCAATTAATAATTAATTTTACAATATGATTTATGATATTATATGGGATTTGGTGACAATAGAAGAAATTCACTATTTCTATGTATTCATATTACTATTCAGTATAAATAATCTTTGTTAAATAATACTATTATATGTTAAAATATAGTTACATTAATATTAATTGTAAATTAAACCAATATAAGAATTTGTGGGTGAACTTATGAAAACAGGATGTGATAGTAATGTATAGTATATTAATTGTAGATGATGAAAAAATAGAAAGAAGAGGAATAAAGTTTCTGTTAAAACAAATTGGAGTAAAGTTAGAAATTTACGAAGCATCAAATGGTAAAGAAGCTTTAGAGTTTCTTCAAAAAAACAATGTTGATATATTGTTTACTGATATAAAAATGCCATTTATGGATGGAATACAGTTAATAAATGAAGTTAAGAAAAATAATATGAAAAATAAAATTGTTATATTCAGCGGATATGAGGAATTTGAATATGCTAAATTTGCTACTAAGATGGGGGTGTTAAATTACATATTAAAACCTGTTGATCCAAAAGAGTTTGAAGAAACTATACTAAGGATTATAAAGGATATAAATAGAGAAAATGAGGAAAAAAATAGAAAAATTAAGAATATAGATTTTATGAAGGAACATATATTATATTCTCTAGTTAACGGTATGAAATATGAAGAACTTATACATAAAACTAAGAATATTATGGATTTAGACTTTTTGAAATCGTATAACCGAATGTTTTTAATTGAATTTAACTATGATTTCTTTGGACAAAGTGAAGTGGATTTTGAAAAATTTATTCATGAAAAAATTAATTATGAATTTCAATACTTAAATTTAAATTTGAGACAGGCCCTGCTTATCTTCAATAAAATAGACAATGATATAAATAGAATAAAAGAAATAGGAATTAATATACACGATGTTGTATATGATAAATTCCGCATGAATTGTTATGTGAGTATTGGTCAAGAAATAAAGGATATAAGGGACATATCAGAATGTTTTAAAAAGATGGAATTAACTGTGGAAAAGAAATTCTATTATACAAATATTTATGTATTTATGGATGATGATTCTAAGGATGCTGAAGATGTCAGTGATGATAATATAATGAAATCAATAAAACAGGATATTAAGGTTAAAAATATTGATAACCTAAAGAAAGATTTCAATTTATTATGTAGCAAATATAGTAAAGAAAATAGTATTTCTCAGATTTATCTTAAATTTATCTTTTCAGAGATTTTAAAAGAATTGTATAAGAGTATGAAAGATATTAAAGAAAGTGATTTTAAAGAGGATATAACAAGATTATATAGATCAACCGATTTTACTAATGTCATAAGTATTGTAAATGGCTATATTAACAAGTTGAGTCAGTGTGAAACAAATAATACTTCTTTAGTTCACAAGGAAATTGAAAGTGTAAAAAAATTCATCATGGAAAATTATGAAAAAGATTTAAGTGTTGATACATTAGCTGCTAATGTATGTCTTGCACCAAGCTATTTGAGTTATGTATTTAAAAAAGAAACTGGACAGAATATAAGCAAGTACATAAAAGCATGTAGAATGAATAAAGCTAAAGATCTTCTTGAAAACAGTTACGATAAAATAGTTAATATAAGTTATGCTGTAGGATATAGAAATGTATCTTATTTTTGTCAGAGCTTTCGTGAATATTTTGGAATTAGTCCTCAGAAATATAGAAGCGAAGGTGAGTCTTTAAATGAAGATTAGTAATATCATAAGTGATTTAAAATTCAGATATAAACTTCTTTTGACCTATATTCTGCTTGGGTTTATGCCTATAGCTGTTCTATCAATTATATGGTATAACCAGACAAAGGAAATAGTAATAAATCAAGAAAAGGCAAATATACAGAACTATTTATCTCAAGCGGTTTCGAATATGGACAACCAGCTCAGGATATACAATAATTTATCGGACTATATTGGATTTAATCAGACAGTATCAAATGTGGTAAGTCATAATTATCAAAGCTATTATGAGATGTATGACCAGTTTTCTAGTATGCTTGATCCAATTTTATCTTCACTTAAATATTTTCACAGTGATATTAATAGGGTTACTATATATGCCAGGGAAGACATAGTAAAACACGATACTACAATTGCTCCTATATCAGATATAGAGAATGAAGAGTGGTTTTCAGATTTAAATGATAATAGCAATATTCACTGGTATGTATCAAAGGAAAATAGAAAAGCATTTTCCGCTAGAAACATGCCTACCTTGCATTTAGATTCAGGATTTGGAGTGTTATATCTAGATGTTGATTATAGCAAGCTATTTGAATCATTTAATAATATGAAAGATTCCAACTATGGTATATTCGTAGTGGATAAAGACGGAAATAACATATTAGAAGTATCCAGATTTGAAGATAAAAATAAATATATGCAGATGACTTATGATGAATATAAACAGAATAAAGAAAAGAATAAACTTAATGACTATGCAATAGTTGAATGTAATTCAAATTGTGAAGCATGGTCAATTATCTTATACAAACCAGAAAGCCTTATATATAATTCAATAAACAGTCTATTTACCAAAACAGCAGGAGTTATATTATTTTTAATAGCATTATCATTTATTACATCTACATTTTTATCTCGATTTATGGTTTCTGATATAGAAAAACTTAGAGCAGATATGGAAAATGTAGAAAAAGGAGATATGAATGTTACTATAAACAGTAATAGAAAAGATGAGATTGGAACATTAATAAGAGGTTTTAGAAATATGATATTCCAAATCAAATCATTGATAGAAGATGTTTATGAAAGCAAGATAATACAAAAGGATTATGAAATGAAAGCACTTCAGGCTCAGATTAATCCTCATTTTTTATATAATACATTATCTCTTATAAACTGGATGGCAATTGAAGCAGACCAAAAAGAAATAAGTAAGATAACATTAAATTTATCAACATTTTATAGAACAGCCTTAAATAAGGGAAAAAATATTCTCACAATTAGAGATGAACTTAAAAATACAAAATCATATTTAGATATTCAGCTTATGATGCATGACTATGAATTTGATGTGGTTATGAATATAAATGATGAAATATTAGAATATAAAATTTTAAATCTCATATTGCAGCCTCTTGTTGAAAATGCCATAGATCATGGAATTGATTTAAAGACAAATGGAAGAGGCATAATCACAATAACAGGTAACAAAAAAGATAATAATATTTATCTGATAGTAGAAGACAACGGAGTAGGTATGGAACAAGATAAAATCCATACTATACTTACAAATAAGTCTAAAGGGTATGGTGTGCGTAACGTTAATGAAAGGATAAAGCTATATTATGGTGAAGATTACACTATGCATGTAGAAAGTGAAATAGGTTCGGGAACGAAAATAATAGTGAAAATTCCAGCAGAATTATAGAAAAATCTTATAAATTTATAAGAAAATAAAATATTTATATGTTTCTAAAAATTTTTATATGTTTCTAAAAATTTTTATAAAATATAAAATTAAATTGTAATCAGGAATACGATTTCAGAAAACGAAATCAAAAAAAGAAGAGAGGGCGTAAATATGAAAGTAAAAAAGGTATTATCAATTATTTTAACTGCATCAATTGCAGCCACTTGTATGTTAGGATGTGGATCATCAAGCACAGCAAGCAGTAGTTCTTCAGGTTCTGATAGTTCAGATGGAACTATTACATTAAAGGTATGGGCACCACAAGAAGATCAAACTCCTAGTGATAAATATTCAAATGGAATTATTCCATATCTTTGTGATAAATTCAATGAAGAACATCCAGAATGGAATATAAAATTTGATTATGCAGCAGTATCAGAAGGTGATGCTAATAAAGAAGCATTAAAAGACTTAGATGCTACAGCAGATGTTTTCTTATATGCTAATGACCAGATTCCAAGTATGGTTGAAGCAGGAGCTATTTCTAAACTTGGTGGTAAATATGTTGATGAAATGAAAGAAAACAACAGTGAAGCAATGATTAACTCAGTAACATATAAAGATGGAGTTTATGGATTCCCATTTACACCAAACACATTCATGTTATTCTATGATAAGAGTAAATTTAGCGCTGATGAAGTAAAAAATCTTGATACAATGATGTCTAAAGATTTAGGTGATGGAGTATCAAACTTCTCATGTCCTATCAATAACAGCTGGTATATTTCATCATTCTACTATGCTGGCGGCGGAGAATTATTTGGAGAAAATGGTACAGATGAAAATGCAGGCATGACATTTGGAGATCATCCAGAAGTTACAAAATATCTTGTAAACTTAAAGAACAATCCTAAATATTTCTGTGAGCCAGCAGATTCAACAGGAGCTTCATTAAGTAAGTTTACAGATGGTAAATTAGGTGCATTTACAACCGGTTCTTGGGATGCAGATGCTATTAAAAAAGCTTTAGGAGATAACATGGGAGTAACTCAGCTTCCAACTATAACTCTAGATGGACAACAAAAACAATTAAAATCATTTGCAGGTTCAAAAGCAGTTGGTGTTAACCCTAAGTGTAAGAACATGGAAGTAGCAGTTGCCCTTGCAGCATACTTAGGCGGAGAAGAATCACAAAAATTACACTTTGAAGTTAGAGGATATGTACCAACATGGAAATCAGTTACAGAATCAGACGCAGTTAAGAATGATATAGTTGCTTCAGCTGTTATTGCAGAAATAAACAATGCTTCAAAGACTCAGCCAATGGTTAAGAAGATGGATAACTATTGGAGTCCAGCAGAAGCAATGGGTAAATCAATTATCCAAGGAGATGTAACTTTAGACAATGCTGACCAAAAGACAAAAGATATGGGAGCAAGCATGAACAAATAGTCTTTAGTAATATTTTATCTTATATTGGAGCCTTATCTTAAGGCTCCTTATATTAAAAAGGAGGAATTTTAAGGTGAAAAAACAAAAACCAAAAGAGCCTTCAAAGAAAATATCTGCAACAGATAAATTAAATGCAGAATATACGGTTTCAAATGCATTTAAACATGGTGACAAGTTTACTAAGCTATCAATGTTTATACTAGGTGCTGGAAACCTTGCTCACAAAGAGTATATAAAAGGTATCTTATTTTTATTAACAGAAATATTATTTATAATTCAAATGTTGACTACAGGTCTTAATTCAATATATATGTTAGGATCACTTGGTACAAAGGAAACAGGTGAAGTTTTCAATGAATCTAAACAGGTATATGAATATGTAATAGGCGATAACTCAATGCTTATTTTATTATATGGTGTTGCAACATTCTTCTTGATAGCAGCATTTGTTATAATATGGAGAGCAGGAGTAAAATCTGCATATAAAGTACAAGTTAAAAGTGAGAGAAATCAACATATTCCTTCATTCAAGGAGGAAATGTTAACATATCTTGATGGCAATCTTCACAAAACATTATTGTTCTTTCCTTCAATGGGTATTATATTATTTACAATTATTCCAGTTGTCTTTATGATGACTATGGCATTTACAAATTATGATAGAGATCATCAGCCACCTGGAAACTTATTTCACTGGATTGGATTAACAAACTTTAGCCAAGTATTAGATTTTTCAGGTGAACTAGGACGTACATTCTGGAGTGTTCTTGGATGGACAGTTGTATGGGCATTCTTTGCAACATTCTTAAATTACTTCTTTTCTATGATAGTAGCATTAGTTATTAACCGTAAAGGAACTAAATTTAAATCATTCTGGAGATTTGGATTTGTATTATCTATAGCAGTGCCACAATTTGTATCATTATTAATTATGAATACAATGCTTCAACCAGAAGGTGCTGTAAATGTATTACTTAGAAACTTAGGTTTCTTGGCACAAGGTCAGTCGCTCCCATTCTGGACAGACGTTACTTGGGCTCGTGTAACTCTTATAATTGTTAACTTATGGGTAGGTATTCCTTATGGTATTTTAACAATGACAGGTATCCTTCAAAATATACCAGAAGATTTATACGAAGCAGCAAGAGTTGATGGAGCAAATACAGTTGTTATATTCTTCAAAATTACATTACCATACATGTTATTTGTAACTGCACCAAAATTAATTACTGATTTTGTTGCTAATATTAATAACTTCAATGTAATTTATTTGTTAACAGGTGGTGCACCAGCAACTATGGATTATTACAAAATGTCAGCTGGTAAAACAGACTTACTTGTTACATGGTTATATAAATTGACTATTGAACAAAAAGACTACAATTTAGGTGCTGTTATATCTATATTTATATTTATAATATCAGCAGTTTCTGCACTAGTAGTATTTAAGAGAACAGGATCTTATAAAAATGAGGAGGGATTCCAATAATGAAGAGCAGAAAAGCATTAACAAATTTAATAGTGCACATAATACTTGCAGTTTTAGTTTTCATATGGGTACTTCCAATAGCCTGGGTTATTTTGATCTCATTTAGAGGTGAGAGCGGCGCATATACATCAACATTCTTACCTAAAACATATACAATAGATAATTACGTACGACTATTTACAGAAACTGATTTATTCAATTTCCCTAGATGGTTCTGCAATACATTCGTTGTAGCAATATTCAGCTGCATTGTTTCTACATTCTTTGTACTATCAGTTGCTTATGTAATGTCAAGGATGAGATTTAAAATGAGAAGAAGACTTATGGATATATCATTAATACTTGGTATGTTCCCAGGATTCTTAACAATGATTGCAGTTTATTATATCTTAAAAGCTATGGGGCTTACAGAGGGAGCATTAAAGCTAGTATCATTAGTTCTAGTATATTCGGGAGGAACTGGTATTACATTCTTTGTAGCAAAAGGATTCTTTGATACAATTCCAAAAGCAATTGATGAAGCAGCTATCATAGATGGATGTACAAGATGGCAGATTTTCACAAAGATTACTATACCATTATCTAAGCCAATTATAGTACAAACTATAGTTACAGCATTTATAGCTCCTTGGATAGATTTCATATTTGCAAAAGTTATTTGTGGTACAGATACTCAATATTACACAGTAGCAATTGGATTATGGAATATGCTTACTAAGGAAAATATAACTAATTTCTATACAAGATTTGCGGCAGGTGCAGTTTTAGTTTCAATACCAATAGCAATTTTATTCTGTTCAATACAGAAATACTATACACAAGGTAGTGCAGGTGCTGTAAAAGGTTAGAAAAATATTGTTACAGAGCATAATTTGGTGTATTATATAAAATATGACAGATTACTGGTTCTGGGAGGAATAAATATGAAAAAGCCTTTAATTTTGATATTTGCATTATTATATATATTACAAAATATGATTGGGTGTTATGATAGCACCCAATCATTTCATAATCAGAAAGAAATAGATGCCCAATATGAAGAAGCATGCAATACACCATTTGGAAGATATCCTGAAACTATTACTTATACACTAGGTAAAATGGCAGGAGAAAACAATTCTAACATGCCAGAAAATGATACTTATGAAAATAATGCATATACTAGATATTTGAAAAATAAGCTAAATATACAAAATAAAGATGTATTCGAAAATATAGATAATAATTATGATAATATGCTTAATATGGCTATTTCAGAAAACAATATCCCAGATATTATGGTTGTTGACGATTATTCATATTTAAAACTTCTTGTTGAAAATGATATGATAGAAGATTTAAGTGATGTTTATGAAAGGTGTGCTAGTGAAAGAATAAAAGATATTTATAAAAGTTATGGTGATGAAATTTTAGACAATGTAACTTTTGATGGAAAGCTTATGGCATTACCTGAAACAAATATTGATAATGGACCTAATATGTTATGGCTTAGAAAAGATTGGATGGACAAATTTGGTTTAGAACCGCCAAAGACATTTGATGATGCTATAAATATAATAAGAGAATTTATTGAAAAAGACCCTGGAAACAATGGTAAAGGCAAGACAATAGGACTTGCTTGTTTTCCAGAAGTAACAAATCAAAGAGGATATAGTAATACTGGAAAAGTTGATGTGATTTTTTCTTTATTTGGCTCTTATCCTGATCAGTGGATTAAAAATGCAGAAGGAGATTTAGTTTATGGTTCTGTTCAAAATGAATCTAAAAAAGCTTTATCATATTTGAATCAATTGTATAGTAGTGGAATATTAGATAAACAATTTCTATTACGTAATCAAAATAATATAAAAGATATAATTGAGCAGGGACAATGTGGTGCATTTTTTGGTTTATGGTGGTCACCTAATAATCCTTTAATGAATTCTTTGAATTATGATAGCAGTGCTAAATGGGAACCTTTTATGATTCCTACAAATGAAGATGGAAGCACAAGCTTTTGTTCACAAAATCCAAGTAACAAGTTCATTGTTGTAAGAAAAGGTTATGAGCATCCAGAAATTGTTATGAAAGAATGTAGTGTATTATTTGATTATTTTAACAGCAGCAATAAAGAAGCTCATGAGATAAAACAATATTATGTTAATAATGTAGATCCTACAGCTAGACCATTTGCAATAAACATAGATTATAAAGATGCTTTAGTTGAAGGATATAAAAATATAACTGATGTTTTAAATGGTAAAAAAGATGTAGATGATCTTCAGCTCATTGAATATTCCTACTATGAGCAATGCAAAAGATATTTAGAAAATCCAAATGAAGCATCTGTTGAAGATTGGGCTGCATATACATCAAGAATTAGCGCTACATCACTTCTAGTTAATTCAAATATTAATAATGTTCAAACATACTTTTTCAATAAAGAAACAAAAACAATGTCAAAAGTATGGTGGAAATTAAAAGAATTAGAAAAGCAGGCATATTTGAAAATAATAACAGGTGAAGAACCTATTGATTATTTTGATAAATTTGTTTCGGAATGGTACAAGCAAGGTGGAGATATAGTTACAAGTGAAGTTAGAGATGAAATAAATATGAATAGTAGAAAGGATTAATATATGAAATTTATATATGGAAAAAATGACTGGAGTTCAATAGAAAGAGGACAAGAAAACTGCTTTCTCCTAACAAATGGATTAGGTGGTTTTTCTTCCCTAACTATGATTGGTTCTAATGCAAGAAATGATCATGCCATTTTAATGGCATGTTTAAAAGCACCTAATAACAGGTATAATTTAATTCCTAATATAGGTGAAACTTTAGAAGTAAATAAAAACTTATATGATTTATCAAGCCAGGAATATTTAAATTCAAAGTTAAATAGAACCGGCTTTTTTTATGAAAGCAGATTTGAATTTGAGTATATTCCAAAGTGGACATATGATGTATATGGATTAGAAGTGAATAAGACTATTGCAATGAAACATGGGGAAAATACTGTAGGTGTTAAATATGAAGTAATTAATTTTACACATAATGAAGCTAAACTAATATTAACTCCATATTTAGAATTTGTTCCAAAAGGCAGCTTACTTAGTAAAAATCAAAAGTTCAATGTGGATGATAATAAAATTTCAAGCAATGATATTACTTTAAATTTTAAAACTAATGGTGAAGTAATTACATTTGAAACTAAGTTTATTCAGGATATTTTATATTCTCATGATGAAAGAGATGGCAGGGACAAAATAGGATGCAATGCTTACAATCATAATATAGAGTTTATTATAGAGCCAAAATCAAAAAAAGAATTTTACGTTATTTATAGTACAGAAATAATAACAGAAACAATTGATGAAATAATAGAAAATTCTATTAATTACAATAAGGAATTGATTAATAGAAGTAAAGTAAAAAGTGAAATTGGGAAAATGTTGGTAAAAGCTGCGAATGATTTTATAGTAAGCAGAGAATCTACAGGTGGAAAGACCATTATAGCAGGATATCCATTCTTTACTGACTGGGGAAGAGATACTATGATTGCATTACCTGGGCTTACACTTGCAGTAAATGATTTTGAATGTGCTAAAAGTATATTAAGGACATTTATGCAGTACTGCAGAAAAGGAATTATGCCAAACCTCTTCCCTGAAGGTGAAAATAGTGCAATGTACAATACTGCAGATGCTTCACTCTTATTTATAAATACAGTTTATGAATACTATACTTTGACAGAGGATATTGAGTTTATAAAAGAAGCCTATGTTGTCATGGAAGATATAATATATTGGTATAAAAACGGTACTGATTTTAATATAAAAATGGATTGTGATGGTCTCATAGAAGCTGGAAGTAACTTAGATCAAGTTACTTGGATGGATGTAAGGATTAATGATATACTTCCAACTCCAAGACATGGCAAACCAGTGGAAATTAATGCTTACTGGTATAATGCTTTAAATGTAATGGCTGTTCTAGGCAAGATTTTAGGAAAAGACGTAAGTGCTTATGAATCACTAGCTGTTAAAGTAAAACAAAGTTTTAATGAAAAGTTCTGGAATGAAGAAAAGTCATGCTTAAAGGATGTAGTATCAGGACATAATTATGATAATCAAATTAGATGTAATCAAATATGGGCTGTATCAGGGCACTTTTCCATATTGCCTCATGAAAGAGAAATAAAAGTAGTAGATACTGTATTTAAAAAATTGTATACTCCATATGGATTAAGAACCTTGTCATGTGATGATCCTGAATTTAAGGGATTTTATGGTGGAGTTCAATATGATAGAGATTTAGCTTATCATCAGGGTACAACGTGGGTATATCCACTTGGCGCATATTATATGGCTTATTTAAAGGTAAATGAATACTCCAATGAATCTTTAGAAATAGTTAAAAATCAATTAGAAGTTATGGAATCTGCTTTAAGAGAAGGGTGTATAGGCCAGCTTCCAGAAGTATATGATGGTGAAAATCCATCAATATCAAAAGGATGTTTTGCTCAAGCTTGGAGCGTAGGTGAAATATTAAAAGTATATAAATTAATTGAATTAAAAGGAGAAAAAACATGTTAAGTCCTATTGAATTAAAAAAGCTTTATTCATCAAATGAATTTATAAATAAATACACATACTCAAATAATGATTTAGGTATTACTTATAGCAGAGAAAAAACTGTATTTAAGATATGGGCACCAACTGCAGAAAAAATTATTTTGAATTTATATAAGAGCGGAAATTATAATGAACATGATATTATTACTTCATATGAGTTGGAATCCCACAAATATGGAACGTGGGTAAAGACATTAAATGGAGATTTAAATGGTCTGTATTATGATTACAAGGTATATGTAAATGGTTCTATTAATATTACTAATGATCCGTACAGTATAGCATGTGGAGTAAATGGAAAGAGGAGCATGATAGTTGATTTAAGTGATACTAACCCTGATGGATGGGATGAAGATTATGCTAGAGATAGAAATAATGAATGTCCAGTTATATATGAGCTTCATATTAAGGATTTTTCCTTTGATAAGGCTAGTGGAATAAAAGATGAATATAGAGGTAAATATCTTGCTTTCACACAGACTGGAACTACATTAAACAATGATGGAATTCATAAAACAGGTATAGATTATTTGAAATCCCTTGGCATAACACATGTACATTTATTACCTTGTTTTGATTATGGTTCGGTAGATGAAGGTTCAAAAGATGAAAGCCAGTTTAACTGGGGATATGATCCAGTAAATTATAATGTACCAGAAGGCTCTTATTCAACAAATCCTTTTGATGGAAAGGTAAGAATAAAGGAATTCAAAGAAATGGTACAGGCTATTCATAAAGCTGGTTTAAAGGTGGTAATGGATGTTGTATATAATCATACCTATAATCTAGATACTTCACTACAAAAGGTAGTTCCATATTATTATTACAGAGTAAATGACGATGGCACACTTTCAGATGGTTCGGCATGTGGAAATGATACTGCAAGCGACAGAATAATGTATAGAAATTATATGATTAATTCCGTTTTATACTGGGCAGAAGAATACCATATTGATGGTTTTAGATTTGATTTAATGGGTCTTCATGATGTGGAAACTATGAATGCTATAAGAAAAGCATTAAATGAACTTCCAGATGGTGAGAATATAATAATGTATGGAGAGCCATGGGCTGCAGGAGAAACAGCTATGGATAAAAAAGCTGTGCCTGCCTTGAAGAAGAATGTGAATTTATTGGATGAAAACGTAAGCATATTCTGTGATGACACTAGGGATTCAATAAAAGGACATGTGTTTTATGGAGAAGTACCTGGATTTATTAATGGAGGAATTGGATTTGAAGACAAGATAAAGTCTAGTGTACTTGCATGGTGCAGTGGTAATAATGAATATTTACCTCATTCTCCAAAACAGATAATTTCATATGTTTCTGCACATGATAACTTCACACTTTATGATAAATTAATGGAAACATTAAGAGAAATGAAAGATTATAATAAATATGATGAGGAGCTTATAAGATTAAATAAGCTTTCTGCATCCATTGTATTTACATGTCAAGGAATTAACTTCTTCCAAGCTGGAGAGGAATTTGCTCGTACAAAGCAGGGAGAAGACAACAGCTTTGATTTATCGCCAGAATTAAATATGATTGATTGGAAGAGGGTTTATGAATATGAAGACTTAGTAAATTATTATAAAGGTATTATAAAATTACGTAAGAATTTTACTGCTCTTCATAGCATGAAAAATGAAAATTTAGAACGTTATGATTTTAAAGATACTAAACATGATAATTTAGTTTGCTATACACTATTAAATGATCCAGACTCAAAAGATATATTTAAAAAATTATTTATTGCATATAACAGCAGTTTGAATGATTTAAATTTAAATCTGCCTGAAGGAAAGTGGCAGTTACTAGTGAATGAGAAAAGATCAGATTTATTTAATGATGAAATTTTTGCTTCTGGTAATATAAGTATACCTAAGCAAAGTGCTCTTATTTTAGGCCAGAAGTAAAAATATTCGAAGCAATAGTAATAAATAAAATAAATTAACGCATACTACATAGAGATACTACTATGAAAGGCGTGAAATTATGTTTAATGTCCCTTGGATAGAATATGTAGGATATGCAGCATCTATTCTTATAGGTATATCAATGTTTATGAAGAATATAGTGAAGCTGAGATTTATAAATCTTTTGGGAAGTCTTTTATTTACCTTTTATGGTTTTACTATAAAAGCTTATCCTGTAGCAATAGTTAATGTAATTATAGTATTTACAAATATTTATTATATATATAAGATGACAAATGAATAGTGTCAAAAAGGTGGATGTTAATTAATAAACTTACCTTTTTATACAATATTTTTAGTATAAAATTTAATCATATTCGCGTTGTTTGTTATTTAAAGAAAAAAATACGAAAAAAAGAAAGAAAAATATAAAAAAATATTCGACAAAACTATTGCTTGATTTAAAAATATAATTTACTATAGTTAAGTAACAATTTAATATACGAAAGAGTGAGAATATGAAAAACTTATTTAAGAAAAACGGCAAAGTAGACAATTATTTCGGTTTAAGCAAAAATAATACGAATGCTAAGACAGAATTTATTGCTGGTCTTACGACTTTTATGACTATGGCTTACATATTAATTGTAAATCCGTCTATTTTGTCAGCAGCAGGAATGGATAGTGGTGCAGTATTTACTGCAACAGCTTTATCATCAGTTGTAGCAACACTTATTATGGGAATATATGCAAAACTTCCATTTGCACAGGCGCCAGGTATGGGACTTAATGCATTTTTTGCTTATACAGTAGTATTAGGTATGGGATATTCTTATGAATTTGCATTAACAGCAGTATTTTTAGAAGGACTTATCTTTATATTACTTACTTTATTTAATGTGCGTGAAGCAATAGTTGATTCAATTCCAGATAACATTAAAAAAGCTATTTCTGTAGGTATTGGATTATTTATTGCATTAGTTGGACTTCAAGGTGCGGGTATTGTTGTTCACCCTGAAGACGGCGGAACAATATTAGCATTAGGGAATATAACTAGTGGGTCAGGTCTTTTAGCTATAATAGGTATATTATTAACGGGTATATTATATGTGAGAAATGTGAAGGGTGCATTATTTATAGGAATGATAATAACAGCTATTATTGGCATTCCTTTTGGAGTGACTACAGTTCCTTCAAGTATAGCAAGTATGCCGCCATCATTTAGTTCATTATTATTTCAATTTGAATGGCATAACATTTTTTCATTTGATATGGTAATAGTTTTATTTACATTACTATTTATGGATATGTTTGATACTATAGGTACTTTAGTAGGAGTAGCTACAAAATCAAAGATGCTTGATGAAAATGGAAAAGTTCCAAACATAAAAAAAGCTTTATTTGCAGATGCAATAGGAACTACATTTGGAGCATGTGTAGGAACTAGCACAGTAAGTACATATGTTGAAAGTGCTGCAGGCGTTGCTGAAGGTGGTAGAACAGGACTTACAGCTGTATCAACATCATTTATGTTCTTATTATCATTATTCTTTGCACCTTTATTTGGAGCAATAACTTCTGCTGTAACATGTTCAGCATTAGTATTAGTTGGACTATTTATGATTGAGCCAATAAAAGAAATAGAATTAAATGACTTTACAGAAGCTATTCCAGCATTCTTAACTATAATAATGATGCCTCTTGCTTATAGTATATCTGATGGAATAGTATTTGGAGTTATTTCATACATATTATTAAAATTATGTTCTGGAAAAAGAAAAGACATAAGTATAACTACAGTTATAGTAGGTATTATATTCATACTTAAATTTTTAATGTAATATATTTTTCTCATTAATAATACATAATACTCTTAAAAATGAGGCTGGAAATTAAGTGTTTCCAGTCTCATTTTATCATTAGATAAAGGATTTTTAATACATACATTTTATTTATACTACAATTTTTCTATAATATCCTTGCTTTTTATAACTCTAGGTATTTTTATCTGATTTCCAGAAACTCCTGTTTTTAAAATATTATCTTTATATTTTTTAAAAGTTCCTCTTTTTACAAACTTGACTTTCAATCTTTGAAGTCTTTTGCTTTTTCTGAAACGTTCATATGCAGGATTGCATTTCATAAGTTGTTTGTCTAATTCACTTTCAAACATGTCTATTCCATATTTGCAATTAAAGTTTTCCATTTCAAGATAAAAAATATATCTTCCTGGAGTAACACCATTGTCTGCATAAGTTGTATAATCTATAATGTTAAGATTATAATTTTTTATTACCTGCATCAGCGCTGCATTTACATGATTTTCAGTTGTTTTTTCTGAAACCATGTTTAAAAGCATGTTTTTTCTGAAAAGGAATTTTATTTTAGACGTATCATTATAAAATCCCGTAACTTTTACAATATCACCAAGTCTGTATCTATACAACCCATTTATTGTAGTAAGAACAATTTCATAATTTTCATTTTTATTTACTTCATTTATAAGATAAGTTTTGGGATTTTCTTTGTATATATCATCTAATTTAATAAATTCATAAAAACATGAATCTGGAATCATAATATATTCTATTTTATCAGGATATGGATTTATACCTATAAATCCTTCTGTTGAAGCATATGCTTTTTTATATATACATTTCAATTGAGCAAATTTCATATTTGCTCATCGGCTAAATATCTAGTTTTGATTTTAAGCAAAAAGGAAGATCACCCCAAA
>NZ_CAKVKB010000073.1 GCF_934754915.1 uncultured Clostridium sp. | reverse complement strand
ACAAGATTATGAAGATCTTATTTTAAAATCTGCTTAAAAAACTAAAAAAATGTGTCTACTATATTGACATAGGTCCATTTAGAGTTTAGGATTTATTTTTTTGCACAAAAAAGGAGCTTCGCACTAATTTTTAGTGCGACAGCCCCTATATTTTTATTATTAGATATTATTGACTCATAATGTAAAAAAATTTATAATTTAAAATAAAAAAGCAAAGAGGTTCTTAATACCGCTTTGCTTTTTTTAAAATTCTTGAAAGGTGGGTGTTCTAAATGAATGTAACATGTAAGAGTATATTATCATTACCCTATGCAAAAAAAATGCATCTTTTGGCAGGAAAACAAGGATTAAACAATGAAATTCGCTGGGTTCATTATTTAGAAGAACCTAAATATACAGAATGGCTTAAGGGTGGGGAATTAATTATTATTTCTGGACTTGTTACGTCTGATGAAGAAAATCAGTTAACTGCATTAATAATGAAATTATATGAAAAGAATGTTTCAGGCGTAGTAGTAAGTCTTAGTTTTTATATTGAAAAAACTCCAAAAGCAGTAATAGATTTAGGAAATTATTTAGGCTTACCTATATTTGAGATATCAGCTAATGTAAGGATTGTTGATTTATCTAAGAGTATATGTTTTTCAATATTTGAAAAACAGAAAATTATTACTGAAACAGAAAAAATAATGCTGGATATTCTTTATGGAAGACGTCTATCTGAAAAAAGACTAAATATTATTACAAAATTAGGGTATAAAAGCACAGAGAGATATAGGGTTTTGATAATTGTAGGAGAAAAAAGTAAAAAAAATAAGTTGGTAAAAACTTATTTTTATGAAGAAGAGGAAGAGGATATTTTTGTAAATCTACAAGAATATTTACAAAATAATTATGAAGAAAAAGGCACAGCTTTTATAACAATTATTGAAGATTCTTTACTTTGGATGATTAATGAAGAAATAAGCAATGAAGAAATTATCAGTATTTGGAACGATATATCTGAGAAGTATTATGATATTGAATGGAAAATTGGTGTTAGCCAATTATTTAAGGATATACGAGATTTAAAGAGTTGTTTTGATAGCGCTGAAAGGGCAGTTGAATTTAGTAAAAATAATATGGATAAAAAGAACAAAGTTTTTTTCTATGATGATATGGTTGATTTAAGATTGTTCAGCTACATAGATAATATGGAAGGTCTAAAAAAAATGAGTGAAGATATTTTAGGCGATCTGTTAAAACAAGAAAATAAAGAATTATTAGAGATTTTAAAGGTATATATAGAAAATGATTTTAATGCAAAAAAAACAGCTGACTGTATATATATACATCAAAATACTTTTTATTATAGATTAAATAAAATAGAAAAAATAATAAAAAGAAAACTTGATTCGGCTGAAAATCAATTCATTATTATGCTGGCACTTAAAATAGAAAACCAATTTGAAATGTAGGGTACATACACAAAAAATTAAATATAATTATGTGAAAATACACAAAGAAAAAATGGGATTAATAATGAAAAATACGCAAAATAAAGTCATATTATACAGAAATTAAGAAATATTAATTTATAAAGCGATATTGCAAATAATTTTAAACAGGATAAAATGATAAACAAGAAATGCATAATGAGTTTTAGCAAAGGAGCTATCAAAAGAGATAGCTCCTTTTTGTTTTATTTATTTTTAAGGGGGTGAATTTGTAAGTTGAATAAGTACATAACTAAGAAATCTAAAATGCTTCATGATGAAACAAAAAAATATTTAGTTGACGGTGTAGGAAGCTATTTTCAAATTTCATCTTATGGAGAATATCCTATTTCAATGAAAAAAGGCAAAGGTTCTAAATTATATGATGTTGATGGAAATGAATATATTGATTATATTTTGGGATTTGGTCCAATGATTTTAGGTTATAGCAATGAAGAAATAAATAATACAGTAAAAGAGCAGATTGATTTCGGAAGCCATTACTCAGCACCCACTGAAAAACTCTTAGAACTTTCTAAAAAACTTGTAGAAATTATTCCATCAGCAGAAAGAGTTAGCTTTCAAAACTCCGGCACTGAGGTAGTAATGTATGCAATGAGATTGGCAAGAGCATATACAGGAAAATATAAAATTATTAAATTTGAAGGTCAATATCATGGCTGGTCTGATGAAGAAAAAATAAGTATTGATGCTAATAACATTGAAGAAATGGGAGACAGAGATTGTCCTAATAAGATTATACATACAAGAGGACAAAGGTTGTCATCAGCAGATGACTTGATTGTTATTCCATGGAATGACTTAGATATATTAGAAAAGTATTTACAAGAACAATCAGATAAAATAGCAGCAGTAATTATGGAACCAGTAATGTGTGACTCTGGTCCGATTTTACCAAAAGCAGAATATCTGCAAGGTGTAAGAAAGCTGACAGAGAAATACAATGTATTACTCATTTTTGATGAAGTTATTACAGGCTTTAGACTGGCCCTTGGAGGTGCACAGAGTTATTATAATGTAACTCCTGACATATCTACATTTGCGAAGGCTATAGCAAGCGGATATCCATTTGGAGCGGTTGCAGGAAAAAAGGAAATAATGGAATGTGGAATACATGCATCAGGCACATTTAATGGGAATCCTATAGGAACAGCAGCTGCACTTAAAACAATTGAAATATTATCAAGGGAAGGAGTATATGAAAAATTTGAGTATTTAGGAAGGATGTTGGAAGATGGTTTTAAAAACCTGGCAGAAAAATATAATATTAAAATTTATACAAGACATATTGGAAGTATTTTCATTCTATCTTTTGGATATAATGAGGAACCAGCTGATTTTAGGGAGTGGCTACAGAAAGCAGACGTGAATTTTTATAAAGAATTTACAAAACGCTGTGAAATTTATGGAATAAGATTTACTGATAAGCGTGGCAGAGAGTATTTATCAACCGAACATACAGAAGAAGATGTTAAAAAAACATTAGAAGTTGCTGATAAAGTTTTAGAAGAAATGATAATTGAAGGAGTTGAAGTAAAATGAGAAAAAAAATAGAGCCTTATTTAATGGCAGTATTGTCAAACAGATTGTATAGCATTGGCGTAGAAATGACAAATACAATGTTAAGAACAGCGAGATCACAGGTAATGAGTTCATGTAGAGATTTATCAACAGCCATATGTGATAGATATGGAAATTTACTTACAATGCCAACGAGTATACCAGTCCATTGTGGAAATGTTGGATTAACAGTAAAGCCGTGTTTTGAACATCCAGATGGTATAAATGAGGGGGATTTATTTTTAAATAATTCACCATATCATGGAAATACACATCATGCAGATTATACATATATTGCTCCAGTTTTTTTTGGAGGCGAATTAATGTTTTTTGCTGTAGCCAAAGGACATCAGGCTGATTGTGGTAATAGCATTCCATCAACATATCATGCACGTGCTAAAGATGTTTTTGAAGAAGGTGCATTAGACTGGCCTTGTGTAAAAATTCAAAAGAATTATGAAGATGTTGAAGATTTAATACGTGTTGCTAAGGCGAGAATAAGAGTCCCTGATATTTGGTATGGAGATTATCTTGCTGGTGTAGGATCTGCAAGAATAGGTGAGAAACGTTTAAAAGAATTCTGTGAAGAATATGATATTGATACTATTAAAGATTTCTGTGACAGTTATCAGGAATATGGTGAAAAAATGATTCGTGCAGAAATTGAAAAATTACCTGAAGGGCAATGGGAATATACCGTATACCATGATGGTGTAACTGGTGTTCACGATGATAATGTACCAATAAATATTAAGATGCAAGTCAATCCTAAAGATGGGGATATTATTGTAGATTTAAGAGATAACATGGATTCACTTGAATGGGGGCTTAATTTATCTGAAGCTACATCAGTATCTGCTGTTAGAGCTGGAATTTTAAATCATTTATCTGCAAATCTTCCTAACAATGAAGGAGTTATGAAACATTTGAAGGTACTGCTTAGAGAAGGATGCATTGTAGGAAAAGCTAAATATCCTTATTCGTCTTCAATGTGTACAACTGATTTGGCAGACAGATTAATATCAGGAACTCAGGCACTTATGAATAAATTTATGAAAGAATCAGGAATGGCAGAAGGTGGAGGTCATGGTGCTATTGGATGTTCAGTTATTTCCGGTAAAGATAGTAGAAAAAATGATTACCCATATATTACACAAATACTTGTAGGTCTTTCAGGAGGACCAGGTGTAAAGGGACATGATGGTTATATAAATTATGCAGTACCATGTGTTAATGGTGTAATGAGAGTAATGTCAGGAGAACTGCTTGAGCAACAATATCCAATGCTAATGCTTAGTAACGAAGTTGTACAAGATGCCATAGGTTCAGGAGAATTTGATTCAAGTCCGTCTTTTAAAGTATCATTTACACCACTTGATAATGAAGTTATTTTTACCAATTGTGCTGATGGAACAACAGCTGCACCAAAAGGAGCAGAAGGTGGAGAAGACAGTACATATACAATTGATTATGTATATGATTTAAACAGTGATGGTAAAGAAAAAAGATACTTACCAAGTATTTCGTCATATGCATTACAAAAAGGTGAAGTTATTTGCTCTGAAAGCACATCAGGGGGAGGATATGGAAATCCACTAAATCGTGATCCTGAGAAAGTAAAACATAGAGTCAGAGAAGGATGGATATCAATTGAAAAAGCAAGAGATACATATGGAGTTGTTATTGATACATCAACTGAACTATATTCAGTAAATATAGAAGAAACTAAAAAATTAAGAGCAATTATGATGAATAAACAATAAAAAATGGAGGCGAAGTTTTATGTCAAAGTATGTTTGTATAGATGTAGGTGGTACATTTACAGATGCTGCCGTTATGGAAAATGGAGTTTTAAGAGTATTTAAATCACCAACAACTCCGAGTGACTGGTCAGAAGGAATAATTAATTCCATGAGAGTTGCGTCTGAGCATTACAATGAAAGTTTAAAGGAATTTTTGGAATCAGCAAGTCCTGTTAATGGAGGAATGATAACACATGGATCAACAATTGCAACAAATGCTATTGTTGAAAAGAAATGTGGGAAAATAGGAATTATATGCACAGATGGATATAGAGATTCTTTTTTATGGAGAGATGGTGAAGCTTCAACTAAAGGGGCTTTTGAAATGGACATTGATTTCCCAGAGCCATTCGTTCCAAGATATCTTACTTTAGGTGTAAAAGAGAGATTTACAGCAGAAGGAGATGAGTTTTTTCCACTAGATGAGGAACAGCTAAGAGAGCAGGTGAAAATTTTAGCTGGATATAACGTTGAAGCAATTGCTGTTTGCTTTATGTGGTCAGTTGTAAATCCTGCACATGAAATAAGAGCAAGAGAAATAATACATGAAATGTATCCAGATATGTTGGTTAAAATTTCATCAGAAGTAAATCCGTGTATTCGTGAATATAGAAGATGGATTTCAACAGCATTAGACGCTTCGTTAACTAAATTAGTATCCACATATGCCAGTCAATTAAATGATAAGCTCAGAAAAGAAGGATTTATTGGTGAAATAGGTATGTTAAATGCTTATGGAGGTGTAATGCGTACAGCGGATATTGTTGAAAGACCTTTAAATTCAGTAGATTCAGGTCCGGCAATGGCTCCTATTGCTGGAAAGAAATATGCATTAGAAGATCTTAAAAAAGATGATGTGGTAATACTTGATATGGGCGGTACAACCTTTGATGTAAGTTGTGTAATGAAGGGAAATGTTTCAACTACAACAGAATCAATTGTTGGAAATGAGCTGCCAGGAATCTCAAGAGTCGATGTTCATTCTATTGGCTCAGGTGGTGGTTCAATTGCATGGGTTGATTCTGGTGGAATGTTACGTGTTGGACCAAGAAGTGCTGGAGCAGTACCAGGACCAGTTTGTTATAAAAGAGGTGGTATTTACCCAACTGTTACTGATGCAAATGTTGTTTTAGGATATCTAAATCCAACACACTTTAATGATGGACGTATGGTTTTAGATGAAGAGGCATCTTATAAGGCAATAAAAGAGCATATTGCAGATAAACTTGGTATAAGTGTATATGAAGCTGCATTTTCAATATGGGTTACTGTAAATACAAATATGATTACTGCAATTAAAGATATTACAATTTGGCAGGGAATTGATCCTAGAGATTTTGCTTGTATTTCTGGTGGAGGTGCAACAGGAGCACATGCATTGGCATTAGCAAAAGGCTTGGATATGAAGGACTTAATTATTCCAAAAGTTGCAGGAGGTTTATCAGCAGTAGGTGGCATTTTCTCAGACCTGATATCTTTATACTCTAAAAATAAATATATCAGAACTGATGAAGCAGATTATGCTGGAGTGAATAAAATTCTTGAAGAATTACATAAAAAATGTGAAAAGTTTTTTGAAGACAATGATGTTGAAGAAGATGCAAGAAATATTGAAGTATTTATGAATGCAAGGTATCCAAACCAAATCTGGGAGTTATCTGTAAGAATTGATGGCTGTTTTAAAGATGGGATATATAAAATTACACAAGAGAATATTAAATTGATTGAAGAAACATTCCACAAACAACATCAGCAGGTATTTTCAGTGAGAGATGACACATATGTAGAGTGTATCGACTGGAGTATGAAAGCTATTGGAAGTAGAAAGATAGAAGAGCGTCAGAAAGAAGAAATAAGCATAATAGAATCAAAGGAAATTGATCCAAGAGCTATTGCTGAAAAACGTGACTGTTACTTTAAAAAATATCGTGATAAAGTTCCTACAGATATATACTATGGAGAATATCTTGTTCCAGGAAATCAGTTTAATGGACCTGCTATTATTGAAGAACCAACAACAACTATTGTTATTCTTCCTGGATATCATGTGTCAGTTACTTCAAATAATAATTATCAGATCAAAGAACTATAAATATACAGCTGTTCAATAGTCAATTTTGAAGGAGGTGTTGCAATTGAAAGAGAAGAACATAAATTCTATTCAGAAATTTTTAGGTGAGAATGTAATTATTATCTGTTGCATTATAATACTGCTGGCTATGTCATGTATAAATTCTAAAATTATAAGCGGAAATAACTTATTACTTATTTTAAAGCAATGTAGTTCAATTGGATGTATTGCTGCAGCACTGACACTGGTATTAATTAGTGGAAACTGGGATTTGTCAGTAGGATCTATGGTTTCTCTCCTTGCAATAGTGTTTATTAAATTTACAAATTTATTTAGTAAATCTATGAATATCAGTTTAGCACCAGTGCTCGCCATTTTAGTTATTATAGCACTTAGTATAGTATTAAGTTCTATAAATGGAATAATAGTTGGATATGCAAGACTAAATTCTATGATAGTTACACTGGGCACAATGACGTGCTATCAGGCAATTACATATTTGGTTACTGGATCCAAGGAAACTGTAAAAGAGGATACCACATGGTTTTTTAATATGGCATCTTTAAATATTGCAGGTATCCCAGTATATACTTACTTATTCATACTATTTGTAGTTGTTTTAATATTTGTATTAGGACAAACAGAAATGGGAAGAAAGATAAAGATGGTTGGTGGAGGCTGGGAAGCCAGCAGAATGTCAGGAATTGATCCTAAGAAAACAGTTCTTTCAGCATATATATGGGTTGGACTTGCAAGTGTTATGACAGCATTAATTTTAGTTGCAAGACAAGTTACTGTAAATGGAAATGTTGGATCAGGATATGAAATGGATGCTGTTTCAGCTGTTATTATAGGTGGAACAAGCATTGCTGGAGGAAAAGGCAGTGTACTTAAAACATTTATTGCAATTTACATTCAGACAGCATTATTTAATGGTTTTACAATTTTAGGCTTATCATATTACATACAATATATTGCACAAGGAATAATTATTCTTGGAGTAGTGATTGGAACCTGCATAGGACAAAAAGGAATTATTTTTCCTAAAAAGAGCAAGGCGGTGATTAAAAATGAAAAAACAGCATAATCCTTTAAGTGTTACTAAAAGGGGAAGATTAAATATTATTACTGAATGTCCCGCTGTTTTAGTTATGATTGCTTTAATTGTTGTTTGCTCTATATATTCGAGTACATTTTATAGTTATAAGAATTTAATGAATATTTTAATGCAGAGCACTGTGACAGGAATTATGGCAGTTGGAATGACACTGTTAGTTATAAATGGTCATTTTGATCTATCCCTTGGAGTCACAATGGCAATGGCAGCAATGATTACAGCTAAATTGCAGAATATTGGGATTGTTCCTGCAATACTTATAGCTATTCTAGCAAGCATTATAGTTGGGCTTATTAATGGAGTATTTATAGTGAAGTTTAAAATTAACTGTTTTATTGTAACATTAGCTATGATGATGATTATTCGTGGAATTAACTATTTAATAAGTGAAAAAGGTTTGGTTCTAAAGAATTCAAGTCTGCGCAGCTTAGCAAAAGGCAATATAGGTGGTGTTTACTATTACACGTTTATTTTAATTATAGTAATTGCTATTGCAGAATTTTTGATCCGAAGAACAAGACATGGAAGAAATACATTTGCAATTGGTGGAAATGCAGAATTTGCCAGAAATGTTGGAATTAATGTTAATAAAGTTACAATATTAAATTTTATTATAGCATCTACAATCGGAGGTGCTGCTGGTGTATTGCAGCTTGCAAGACAAAGCAGTGCAACTCCGCTTATGGGATATCCTAATACAGCAATGGATGTACTTGCATGTGTTGTACTTGGAGGAACCAAGTTAAGTGGAGGATACGGAGGAATGTATAAGACCTTAGCAGGGGTGCTTACAATGCAGCTGGTTCAAAATGGAATGAATATGTTAAAATGTTCATCACAAATGCAGGACATTGTATCTGGTGTAGTTCTTATACTGATTATTGCTTTTGATAGGTACAATGGATTAAAGAAAAAGGCTTAAGGAGGCAATATTATGAAAAAAAAATTAATGAAAAGATTATCACTAATGGCAGCAGGTATTATAACAATCATTTCTTTTGCAGGATGTGGAGGAATTGATGCAGGAGCTGGAAATACTAATGAATATGGTCAGGTTAAAGATGAGGTTAAATATTATACCTATGATGACGTGGCAGAAATTGATAAATCAAAAGATTATAGTGATTTAAAGATAGGAATTTCAATGGGAACCTTAAATAAGGATACTTTTTCAGAGTTTGGTTCAAAAACAGCTAAGAAAAGAATAGAAGAATATGGTGCACAGTGTGTATTAACTGATGCAAATTATGATATTGCAACACAGATTGCCAATATTGAAGATTTGATTCAGCAGGGCTGTAATCTTATTATGGTAAATCCAGTAGACGGGGATGCGCTTATTTCAGCATATGAAGAATGTAAAGATGCAGGAATTCCAGTTGTATTTTGGTTCCAGCCGGTTACAGAAAACAATAAGGATCTTGTAACATTTGTATGTGGTGGAGATGAAGCGTTAATTGCTGAAAATGCTTTTAAATCATTGAAAGAAGCCATGGGTGAAGGAGAAAAGAAAATTGCATTTTTATCTGCTACAGTAGGCTATACAATGTCAGACGTTCGTGAAGAAAAAATTAAAGAGTTAGTGGAAGCTGACCCTTCAATAGATTTCATTTCAGATATTCAATATACTGACTGGGTTCGTGAAACAGCACAGGATAAAATGGAATCTTTACTAAGTAAATACGGAGATGAAATTGGTGGAGTTATTGCAATAAATGATAACACAGCTCTTGGTGCATATGATGCATTAAAAACTTATGGATTACAAGATTCTATTCCTGTTGTATCAAATAATATGTACGCAGAAGGATACAAATCAATTTCAGAAGGTAAATTATATTCTTCTAATACAGAAGATATTATTTTAGAAACAGAATTCTGTATTGATAACTGTATGAAATATTTAAAAGGCGAAGATGTTTCATATTACAATTACGATAAAACAATTAATTGTAATCAGAATAATTACAAAGACGTAGAATCACCAATATATTAATGTAAAGATTTGGAGTGATTATTATGCAGAATGGAAATTATGATATTAAAAATGGATTTCCTCAAGAACTCGCAACCAATGATTATCCAGAAAAATTAATTGACAATGAAGAACTGCCTGTATTAAAAATATGTAATATGTCTAAATCATTCAAGAATAATCATGTATTAGAATGTATAAATCTTGATTTATATAAAGGCGAGGTTTTAGCAATTTGCGGTGAAAATGGAGCGGGGAAATCCACATTAATGAAATATATTGCAGGTGTTCATGGAAAAGATAAAGGAATTGGCTGCATGTATTATCAGGGAGTAAAAACAAAATTTAAAAATCCAATGGAAGCCAGGGAAGCTGGCATAAGAATTATCTTTCAAGAATTATCTTTGATACCAGAATTAAGTATTGCTGAGAATATGTATCTCGGCAATATTCCAATGAAACATGGACTTGTAGATTGGAAAAAATTGAATAGCGATGCCAGGGAAGTATTAAATTATATTGAGTTGGACATTGATCCATCTATTCTGGTAAAAAACTTATCAATTTCACATCAGCAGATGATAGAAATTGCAAGAGCATTAACAATTGAGCCTAAGATTATGATATTTGATGAACCAACATCATCACTTACTGATAAAGAGAAAATATTATTATTTCGTAATATACAGAGGCTTAAGAAAAAGGGTGTAGCCATTATTTATATTTCACATAAAATGGATGAAATATTTGAGCTTAGTGATAGGATATTTGTTTTGAAGGATGGAAAAAATTCTGCAGTATTAAATACAAAAGAAACAAATATTGATGAAGTCATTAAGTATATGATTGGGCGAACTCTTGATAATCTGTATTATAAGAATAATGAAAAAAACATTAAAAAAAATAATGCTCTTGAGGTGGAAAATTTTAAACTTGAAAATATATTTGAGAATATTTCCTTTTCGTTAAAGGAAGGAGAAGTATTAGGTTTTTATGGCTTAGTTGGTGCAGGAAGATCTGAAATTGTTGAGACAATATTTGGCGCAAGAAAGAAAACTTCAGGAAACTTAAAGATATATGGCAAAGAGGCCACAATAACATCGCCAAAACAAGGAATTAAACAAGGAATAATGTTATTACCAGAAAGCAGAAAGACACAGGGATTAGTGTTGTGTTCAGACTGCATTGAAAATACAACAATAGCTTCTTTGAAAAAAATGAAAAAGAATAAATTGTTAAGCAAAGGAAAAGAAAAAGATATATATGGTTATTACAAAGAATTGTTAAATATCCGAGCAAAAAGTGGTGAGGAATTAACAGAAAATTTGTCAGGTGGAAATCAGCAAAAAATAGTACTTGCTAAATGTCTTGCAACAGATCCTAAAATTCTTATTTTAGATGAACCTACACGAGGAATTGATATAGTTGCAAAGGCAGAAATTTATAAATTAATAAGTAAAATCACAGAAAAGGGTGTTTCAGTAATAGTAATTTCTTCTGAAATGCCAGAAATTATTGGAATATGTAACCGCGTAATAGCAGTTAGAAATGGAAGAATTACAGGAGATTTTTCTGGAAATGAGATAACAGAAGAAAATCTTATTAGTGCTATTCAAATTGATGATAAATAGGGAGGCTGGTTAATAATGAAGCATAATGTAATAACAGTTACAAGACAATTTGGAAGTCTTGGAAGACCTATAGCAAAATTGATTGCAAAGAAAATGAATATTAAATATTATGACCGTGATATTATTGAGGCTACAGCAGAAATGCTGGGAATTCCAGTAGGACAATTTCAAGAATTAAAAGAAAAGAAACTTACAGCTTATGACAAGATGATGTATCCATTAGGAATTGGAGATATGGTGATGCAGGACAAAATATTTGAGGCTGAAAAAAAGGTTATATTGGATTTAGCAGCTAAAGAAGATTGTCTAATAGTTGGACGTTGTGCTGATTATATTTTGTATAATTCTGATATTTGTAATACTTTCAATGTTTTTATATATGCTCCATATGAAGACAGAAAAAAGAATTGTCATGTGGAATTTGGCATTGTGCCTGAATTTGCAGATGATTATATTGTAAAAGTAGATGCAAGCCGTTCTAGTGTGTATGAACGATATACTGGAAGTGAATTTATGTCACTGGCATATAGGAATATGCTCATTGACAGTTCAAAAATGAGTAAAGACGATGTAGCAGATATAATAATAGACGCTGCTACAAAGTCTTTTAACAATAAATAAAAATTATTTAATTTTATTTGTCAGTTTTAAATTTATGTTTTTAAAACATTATATTTATTAAAAAATAAACTGTTACAAGGAGGAAGAGTAATGGACAGTAAATTATCAATGGATTTATTTATGAAGTATTGTAAGGAACAACCAGAAGTATTAGGAGGAAAGAAAAGGCTTAAACTTGATAAATCTTTTGCTGCATTTGAAAATGCAAAAAAATTTATTCCAGGTGGAATATGTGGAGCCAGAGGACCAGAAAATTATATTATAGGAGAATATCCTATATATATTGAATCAGGTAAATATGGGCATTGTGTTGATTTAGATGGAAATGAATATGTCGATTATATGTGTGGATACGGACCGGTTACATTAGGTTATGCTATGCCAGAAATAGATGAAGCCGTAAAGAAGCAGATAGATAAGGGATTCTGTTTTACAATTCCACAAAATTTACAAAATGTTTTAGCGGAAAAACTACAAGAGATTATTCCATGTGCTGAAAAAACAATTTTCGGAAAAACAGGTACTGATGCTGTAGTTTCTGCAATTAAAGTTGCTAGAGCTTATACAAAGAAGGAATATATTTTAACAAGTGGATATCATGGATGGACAGATGAAATTCTTTCAGGACCAGATGGTGGAGCCTTAAAAGCAACAAGAGCTTATACAAAATGGTTTAAATATGGAGATTATGAAGGATATGAGGCAGCAGTAAAGGATGGAAATGTAGCAGCAATATTGATTTCTACTAAGACAGGTGGTCCAGCTCAAGGAATACAATATGATCCGGAATTTATTAGAAAGTTAAGAAAATTAGCTTCTGATAATGATGTGGTTTTAATTTTTGATGAAATTAGAAATGGATTCAGATATGGTATGGATGGCGGAATGACAGAAATGGGAGTTATCCCTGATCTAGCTATATTTGGAAAAGGAATAGCAAATGGATATGCAATTTCAGCACTTTGTGGAAAAGCTGAAATGATGGAAACATGTGCAAAAGAACATACTGATGATGGAGCATATATTTCATCAACATTTTTTGTAAATACATTAGATATGGCAGCAGCATTAAAAACAATAGAATTTTATGAAGAACATGATGTTATGAAAGTAATGAAAGAAAAGACAGATTATTATAATGATAATGTTGATATAATAATAAAAGAACATAAAGCTCCAATGCTAAATATAGGATATGGTGCACAACCAGCTTTTGCATTTGACAGAAAGGCAATGGGAGAAGAATTATTCGCAGCCAGATCAATTATGCTATTTACATATATCATACGTTCAGGTTTATTGATTCATCCATGGCGACAACAATATTTTATGTATTCTCATACAAAAGAAGATATAGATCGTTCTTTGAAAGCTTTGGATGAAGGTCTTACTTTAGTTCAGGAAAAATATTCATGGTAACATCAAAAAAATATTACAACAACAGATATATTTTACTATTTATTGCAACTGTTATAAATTTTCCAGCAGGTAGCGCAGCAATATGGTCAATTTTCCAACCTTATGCAATGAAGTATTTTAACATTGATATAGGATTTGCGAATATGCCTTTTTCAGTATATATGGAAATGTTTGTAATAGGAAATATATTTGCAGGATACTTGCAAACAAAGCTTTTGCCTGCACCATGTATATATCTTTTTTCAGGAATTATGTGCTTAGGCTATTTATTATCAGGTTTCATTTCTTCTGAGTATCCCATTTTTATAGTATTAACATATGGGGTTTTAAGCGGATTAGGAAGTGGAGCATCATATAATATAATTTTATCAACAATAACAAAGTGGTTTAATGATAAAAAGGGACTTGCCAGTGGCATAGTTGTTTGTGCTGTTGGAATGAATGGATTTATTATGTCTCCTTTATGTAATAAATTACTTTTTGTGTATGGTTTTTCAAAATCTATGATTCTTATTGCGTTAATATATGGAATAATAATTGGAGCAGGAGCATGGATTATACATTTACCTGATATTGACGGAAAGGCAGTTGAGAAAACTCATGAGTCTGTATTAGTTAAAAATTATACGCCTAAAGAATTAATAAAAAAGAAAGAATTTTACTTTATATCAGGCGCTATGGCATTTGGAATGGCTACATATTTTATAATAAGTCCCATGACAAAAACCTTAGGTTTGCAGAGAGGATTATCTGAAACTGAAGCGGTTATGGCAGTAATGATTATAGCAGTTGCAAATTGTCTTGGCAGGCTAATTTCTACTTCACTGAGTGATATTATTGGACGAAAGAAAACTTTGATAATCTTATATTTATTAACAGGAATTTCAGCATTAATATTATTAAATGCCAGTAATATTATATATATTATATGTGTTAGTTTAATATCATTTGGTTATGGCGGGATGTTTGGTGTTTTTCCAGTTGTAGCAATAGAGCAATTTGGAAGTAAATATTCAGGATTAAATTATGGAATCATAATGATTGGATATGGAATAGTATCTTTATTTTGTCCATATTTAGTTGCAATTGGAATTACATTTGCTTTTCTTGCTGCAGTTATTTCATGCGTTATTGGAATAATATTAATATATAAAATATGAAATGCTAAAAAGAGATATTCTACAACGGGGTAGAATATAAAAAGAAATAAAAAGGTTAAAAGCAATCATATTAAGTTTATTAAGATTTATTGTTTAATTGTAGATATTGATAAGACTAGATATACAAAAGCCAGGATATTTAATATTCTGGCTTTTGTATACACTAATTTGATATTTAATTGCACAAGAGGTACAATAAGTTTACATAATAAGTACAACAGGTACAGGAAGCGTATAATAAGATATAGATATAACTTATGGAAAGAAAGATCAGAAGTTTAAGAGAATTAATGTGGCTTTTTTGATATAACTCATGAATATATAACAACTAAAAGCAGAAGACATGGTATTACTGCTACTGTTTTTTAATCAGATCATTTAGAAATACAGGTAAAAATAAGAAATGTATTTTCGTGTATGACAGCTGTCATACATTGAAAGATGAAATAAGAAGTATTAGTTCATTAATTAAATATTGAAAATAGTAAGATAAATCCAGGGTATATTCTGCCCTGGATTTATCTTATTAATGTTATAAATCACTTCGTACATTTTGTGTACTTGCATTTACATAGCATCCATCAACTTTGCTGCCATTAGAATAAAATTCAAAATGATATTCATTTGAAGAATTTAATTGCTGATTACAGTTTGTTGTAAATTTATATCCACTCATATGAGAATTAGAAAAATATGCTTTAGCAATAGCAAGGCATTCATTGTATGAATGTTTACTTGAAGAATTATTTTTCCATACTCCGTTGGAATCTACATAGTAGCTTCCAATCCATTTATTTTGAGCCATTGCACCATTATTGTCGAAATAATACCACTTTCCGCCTATCTGATTCCAGCCGCATAAAGTAATAGCTCCTTCATCCATTGGAGAGAAGTAATACCATTTGCCGCCTATTTGTACCATCCTGTATTGTATGCATATACTGGAAGGCTCATAAGACTTGATAATAACAATGAACTAATAATTAATTTTTTCATGATTAATACCCCCATATAACAATATTTTTTACATTATATATTATAGCACTATTTGGTATTTATTTGTAATTATCAAAACTTATCCACAGATAAAAAATATGTAGGACATATATTTCTAGTATTTATATAGTATTTAGGAGGCTTATAAGGCAGGCGTGTTGGGAACTCTGAAAGTGAAAGGTTATTAATCTTGACATTAATAGATTTAATTCATTTGGTACATATCTATCAGACCTCCCTAGGTAAGAACACGTACTTTCACCTCATATATCTGCCACATTTACTCTAGCTATTTTGGATAGTTATAGGGCTTTATTTTGTCATGTAAGTTCACACATAGCTTTAAGCCTATAAAATAAAGGTGGAGTTGGAAAATCAACATCTACTTATAATTTGGGTTATGAGTTAAGTAGATTGGATAAAAAAACATTAATAATAGATTTAGATCCACAAAGTAGTTTAAGTGTATATGTTGGGTTAAATCCATTAGATAAGTATGCCAGTATAGAAAATGTATTTAAAGGAAACATGGAAATAGAGAATGTTTTAAAAAAAGCATTAAGCAAAATAAAAAAAGACTATGATTTTATACTAACACCAAGCCTTGATGATTTATTTTGGGAGGATGAAGAGGAAAATGAAGATATTTAAGAAAAATAATTTGGATGAAAGACAAGAATTAAAACTTTTAAAGATTGAACACAATGGATGCTGGCTGGCATTTTGGGGGGTATTTATTGCGATATTAATTCAGAGTGTTTTGAATAATGCAACAGCTAAAGATATACTTGGAGAAGTATCTGTTTTAATTTGTATGATAGTTTATCCTCTTTATGGGTGTATAAAAAATGGAATTTGGGATAGGAGATTACAACCAACTTTCAAGACTAATGCTATAATAAGTGTAATTACAGGAATATTATTGGGAGTTTTTGAGTCTATAGTATCTTATTATAAATATAATGAAATTTCTGGGGCTATTGTGACTGGTGTATTTATTTTTGTAAGTACAAGTATATTAGCTATTGTATTACTATCAATACTTAGTGCTGTGTATAAAAAAAGAATAAAAAAATTAGAGGATGTAGAGTAGGTATAAAGAACGGAAAATATAGAAATCAAAATTGGATGTAACATTAAAAGTATATAATATTTGATGTTGCATCCTTTTTAATTTGGTAATCTTCTAGTCTTATTATAATAAGCTGTGGGGGTTATTAAATGCTGGTGCATTAAAAGTATTTTAATAAAAGTTAAAGAAAAACTATTTATAGTAAAAATGGTTTTATAATATAAAAAGTAGGAGTCGCATTAAATATTGTATGAAATAATTTTTATGCGACGGTCCCTTATATTATTTTAGAAATACGTATTCATTTAGTGTTGAATGTTTTTCTGAATAAGTAAATGAAAGATCAGAAAAATTTTTAATATTTTCAATGTTATTTATATTATTTTGAGCTAGATATCTAACCATAAGACCTCTGGCCATTTTAGCTTCTGTTGCCTTAACTTTTATTTTTGAATCATTTAAGGTTCCAAATATACATGTGATAAATTTATCGTCTTTAGTAAGATATTTTTCTATACATCTACTGTATTCTTTTGAAGCTAAGTTTAAAATTATATTGCTATCCTTTGTAACTTCTTTATAAATACTGTCACCCCAGAAATCATAAAGGTTTTTATAATTTTCATATTTAAGTTTTGCCTGCATTTCAAGTCTGTAGGGTACAACACCATCAAAGGGGGCTAAAACACCATAAAATCCAGAAAGAATTTTCAAATGTTTATTTACATAGTCAAATTCTTCACAAGTAAATGAATTAGGAGACATATATTTATATTGGATTCCATCATATGATAATAATGCTGGGGTTAAGTTTGACGATAAATCCATAGAAAAATATCTATCAAAATTAAGCTTGGCAATATCATCATTACAACAAAGCAGTTTTTTTAAATCAGTATAAGATAAATTACTCAAGAAATTACATAGTAACTGAGTTTTTTCAATCATAGATGGAATTGATTTATGAATTAAATCATCATTACATACATTCATTTTTTTGGCTGGTGAAATAATTATGTTCATTAATAAGTACCATTAATTATTGTGTAGGTATTCTAATACGTCGTTAGCATTTTCAGCAGCTTTTACTTTATCGAATACTTTATCAATAATTCCATCCTTTATTATATAAGTAGTACGAACTACTCCCATTGAAACTTTTCCATAAATTTTCTTTTCTTTATAAACATCATATGCATTTATGGCTTTTAATTCTGGATCTGACAGTAATATAAAAGGAAGTTCTTGTTTCGTAGCAAAATTCATATGTGATTTTACACTATCCTTACTTACACCTATTACTGGAACATTAAGTTTTTCGTATTCAGAATATGTATCTCTAAATCCACATGCTTGTTTTGTACACCCTAATGTTGAATCTTTTGGATAAAAATATAAAACAACTGTATGGTATTTTTCTAATATAATGCTTAATGTGACTTCATTACCATGTTTATCTAATAGACAAAAATCTGGAGCTTTTACTCCTGCTTGTAACATAAAATCATCTGCTACTTAAAATGTAATCAAATATAAACATTTTAAGAATATTACTGTTTCAACGTATCTGCTTTTGCTATTAAAGCTACTTGCATTTGATATGATACTCCACAGTCGTAAATTCCCGACTAGCCATCGGT
>NZ_CAKVKB010000072.1 GCF_934754915.1 uncultured Clostridium sp. | reverse complement strand
AAATGGCAGAGCGTAAAGGAATCGAACCCTTAATGTACCGTCCGTAGCGGTAAGTTATATCCGTTTAACTAACGCTCCATATATTTTTTACAACATCCTTATATTATCACATGACACTTCAATAATCAAGATTATTATTTACTTAAATATAAAATATCACCATTAAGACCCAATATAATATGATTGAAAACAATACAATCATACTGTATTGCTTTCAATTTTAGTACTTAAATAATTATATATATATATCTGAAAATTCCACCTCAAAAATATCAACTTTACTATTTATTCCACTATTTAATTCATTATTATTATCCTTTTTATTTTTTACTATTGGTATCTTTATTTTAAATTCACTTCCAACACCTTCTGCACTATTTAATTCAATAGTTCCATTATGTGCAGCAACAAGATTATAAACAAGATCTAATCCTATACCGCTTCCTGAATATTGATTCTTGTTTATCTTGCTTGATTGAACAAATCTATCAAAAATATTTTTTTGTTCCGCTTCAGGTATCCCTATGCCTTGATCTCTTACAGAAATAGTTACAATGTCATTATTTTCCCAGACATTTATGAATACAGATGTATTTTCTCTAGAAAACTTAATTGCATTAGAAAGAAGATTCATAATTATTCTGTCAAAAGCACTTATATCCACTGCAATAATACATTCTTCAACATTTGTATCAAATACTAATGAAATATTTTTCATCTTTGCATATTTATCAGTTACAGAAATATTCCATTCCACTAAATTTATTATATCAATATTTTGTTTATTTAGATTAAAATTTCTTCCTTGCAGTTTAGTAGCATCTATAATATTATTAATAAGTTTTAATATTTTATAACAATTTCTTTTTATAGAATCCATATGTTTAGTACGTTTTTTTTCATCAGATTCATTTTTATAACACTGAAGTATTCCCAATATTATACTTAATGGAGATCTTAAATCATGAGATATGTTCAAAATAAAATCCTCTTGTCTATGCTTATCTTCATACAATTCTACATACTTTTCAATAATGGCTTCTTTTGATAATTCATTTAATTTTCGTTTTAAATTCTCATTTTCACAATTTTGTTCCAACTCATTGTTAAACTTCATCAAAACCCCTCTCTCTTATTTTTTTACTATATACCACCTCTCTATAATATCACAACACCCATTTTTTAACAACTAATGTAATAACCTAAATTTTAATGATATTTCTCATTTTTTATTAATTCATATTTATTTAAATATATAAAATTGTATTTTAACCTCCATTCATATAAACTATTGACGAAATTTATCTTATAATGTATATTTGTATTTATCACGCATACATATGTTTTTTATAAGCATACACCAACTGATGATAAGAAAAAAAGGGGGGCTTTCTTTGAGGAATTTATCTTTAATTAAACGTATTTTTTTAGCATTAGTATTAGGAATTTTTATTGGCTTAATCTGTAAAAGTACCAATATAATTTTTCCAGTCAAAATACTTTCAACTTTCAGTTCATTATTTGGAAATTTCTTATCCTTTGTAATTCCATTAATAATAATTGCATTTATTGTTCCAGGTATTGCTTCTTTAGGACAAAGCTCTGGAAAAATTCTTTTAATAACAACAATATTAGCTTATACCTCTACTGTAATTGCAGGTACTGCAGCTTTTTTCTTTGGTTCTGCAATATTGCCAAAATTAATAACAACTGCAAGCTTAATTTCCAATTCAGATATTAATATTGATCCATATTTTACAATAGAAATTCCTGCTATGTTAAATATAATGTCAGCATTAGTTTTTGCTTTCATTTTTGGTATTGGATTGTCACAAATAAAAAACAGTTCACTTTTAAAAGGATTTGAAGAATTTAGTTCTATAATATCTAAAGTGATTTCCAATATACTAATTCCTTTGGTTCCAGTATACATCTGTGCAATATTTTCAAAATTATCCTTAACAGGTGAAATATTTACAACATTAAAATCCTTTGCAAGCGTATATGCTGTATTATTAAGTTTACAAATTATATATCTAATATGTCAGTATTCAATCGCTGGTATATTGAGAAAGGAAAATCCATTTAAATTATTAAAAACAATGATTCCAGCGTATCTTACAGCTGTTGGAACACAATCATCTGCTGCAACAATTCCTGTTACATTAGCTTCTGTAAAAGATAATAATGTTTCTGAAGATGTTGCAAGTTTAGTAATTCCACTTTGTGCTACTATTCATTTGGCAGGTGATACAATAACTCTAGTATTAACATCTATTGGTGTTATGTTAATGAAAGGACAAACACCAACTTTAAGCTTAATGCTCCCATTTATACTGATGCTCGGTATTACAATGGTTGCAGCTCCAGGAGTACCTGGAGGAGGTGTCATGGCTGCTTTAGGATTACTTGAAGGAATGCTTGGATTTACTGATATTGAAAAGCCAATTATGATAGCTCTTCATTCTGCTCAAGATAGTTTTGGTACTGCTACAAATGTAACTGGTGATGGTGCCTTAGCTTTAATAATTGACTATTTTGTAAAAAAGAAATCTTTAAAATAATCAACATAAACTATTTCTGAAACAAATTCACAATTTATTGTTTAAATTAAAAATAGAAAAGATAGAAAATAAGTTATTTAAAAAAAGCTTATTTCCTATCTTTTCTTTTATTTACAAACTCTATTTATAATTATAACTAAAATTAAACTTCTCTTTTGTTATTATTATCTTTTCTTGCTTTAATTAAATTCTGTATTATCTCTTTCTTTATATATCTCAATATTAATATTACATAAGTTAACGTTCCACCGACAAATACCATGTCAAAATTAATATTAGGCTGGATAATATTTAATACTGTCAAAATAATTAAAGGTAGTGTAGATGCATAGATAACTATAGACCATAATGCTTTATATTTTACAACCATTTTCATTAATAATGATACTAATAACGCAGCTGTTACAACTATTAAATAATTAATAATTAATCCTTTTACTATATTTAATATGCTAACAGGAATAATTGCTAATGTAATTAACATTAAAAATGATTTTACCGTATTTATTATAGTTTGTGAATCTACATATTCTCCAGGAAAAATATTTCTATAATTCAAAATTTCTATATCTCCATAATTATTAAATACTATTCCATCCTTTAATATTAGAATATCTGCCTTATTATTATAAAAAACGTTTGAAAAATCTGTATATTCATAAATCTTAATATTATCAAAATAAATATTATCAAAAGAAGATTTGGTAATATCTGATTCTAAATCTAACATTCCATCCCTTATTGATATATTTATTTCATTATGTTCAATGTAATTTATGATTGAATTTATCTCAGAATTGATTTTATATCCTAAAAATCCACCTTTAATAATACCAATAAAAGCACACACTATCATAATATATATAATAGCTTTTAACAGACCTTCTTTGGCATACTTTGAAAATGAATCCATATCATAAATGGACGCTATAAACTTCTTAAAAAAATTAATTTTAAACTTCATCTTCTCCTCCCCACAACGTCTTTAGTTAAAAATATTCTTACTTTCTATATTATAACATATTGAAAATACTTGAAATATCAAGGTTTATTATTTGCTTTTATTGTTAATATTATAGATAAAAGTTTTTATTATACCACTTTAAGTATATTTTATTATACTGCAAATATTCTTACATGGTATGTATATTTATAGGAGGTATTAATTTTGAATAAATTCAAAAATATAAATAATAAAAAAATTATTATACATATATTAACCATAATATCAATTATATCTTTATTATGCTTTTGGCAAAAATTTAAGTATAATAAACTGATAAATAATTTCAAAAATAAATTTTCAAATTATGAGTATATTGAAGCAAATAATATTCTTCTTACAAATGAATTAAATAATCCATTCAGGTTAATTAATTTAAATAAAGATCTTACTGAATATTTTAATTCTGAACTTTCAAAAATTTCAGAAGCAATAAACAACAATAATGATTCTCCAGAAAATATCTTATGGGAACTTAATGAAATAAACAGATACAATATCATACCTTTTGATAAATTAACTGATATTTCAAATTCATCACCTTACCTAAAAAACTCAATATCTGATTATAATAATGGTATTGAATGTTTTTCTGATGGTAATTATATTGATTCCCTTTCATATTTTTCAAAAGTATCATATTTAGATTTAAATTATACTTCATCATTAAAATATTGTAATAAAGCTCGTGAACAAATTAAAAGAAATATATTTGAATATTGTGATGAATTATCTGAACATGACTATTATAGTAAAGCTATTTCAATTCTTGATGAGAATAAAGATTTAATAAAAAACGATTCAGATGTTAAAAATAAGGTAGATGAAATAAAAGATAAGCAGCAGGCCTATTTTGATAAAAATTCTGAACTTGTTGAAGCTTCTTCTCTCGCATTGACAAATGACATAACTACAGATAATATAAATACATTAAACATTCAGAGCAACACTGAATATTTTATAAATGTTAATATAAATACTCAAAAAACATATATTTATAAAGGAAGTAAGAACAATTGGTTATTACTAAAGGTATGCCCATGCTCCACAGGAATTTCTGGAGAAGAGACTCCTACCGGTTCATTTACAACTTTAGAAAAAGGTGATTGGTTTTTTTCGTCTAAATATAATCAAGGCGGTAAATATTGGACTCAAATTGTAGGTGATATATTATTCCACTCTGTTCCATTTGACAAAGATAAAGCTACAGTTGTTGATTATACATTAAATAAACCAGCATCACATGGCTGTATAAGACTTTCTATTTCTGATTCCAAATGGATATATAATAATATCCCTAAAGGAAGTAAAGTAATTATAAAGTAATTCTTTTAATATGAGAAATTATTTTGTTTTTTATGTATAAAATTCAATAAAATCACAAAGACTGAATTACCATATTTTACAACAATTCAGTCTTTTTTTATCATAAATTTATATAGAAATCACTTTTTCAAGATAAAATGAATACAAATACCTTTTTGAAACTTTTCTTCCCATTATTTTAAATAGAGCATCACTATAATAATCTATTTGCTTTAAATATTTTTCTTTAAATATTTTTTCTTTACCTTTGGGTACATAATCTGTTTTATAATCTAACAATATTATTTCTCCATCATATTCAAAAAAGCAATCTATAATTCCTTGAAGTCTTACTTTTTCATTTTTATATTTTTTATCAAGACTTTTATCTATATCCATACTGCTTATTTCTGTATAAAAAGGAATTTCACGATATACTTTCTCTCCTTTTTTATGAACCTCAATCATCATCTTACCTAAATCACTTTTAAAGAAACTTAATATCTTATATGGATTAACAGCTTTCATTTCTTCTTCTAAAATAAATTCATTATCATACAACTCTTGAATCTGTTCTTTTATTTCATTTAAAGATGAAACCTTATCCAAATTTATCTTCCTCATTACAAAATGTACTGCTGTACCCTTTTCTGCCGCTGTAAGTCCTTTTTCTTCCTTAAGAAATTTAGGTGTAATCACTTGTTTCTTTTTATTATCTTCATCACAATTTTCATCAATATCAATAAATTCGACTGTGACATCAGATTCATCTGAATTTCTCTTCTTTAAATCTGATACTGAAATATTGCTCTTTAATATTGTTGATTCTTTTAATGGGTATTCATAAGAAAGTCTCTTATTTACTTCAGCATAAATATCCTTATCAAATTTTTCATCCAATATTTCTGACTTTATATCTTTTTCTTCTTCTTCAATAATATCTGAATCACTTTCTATAATATCATTTCTTCTCCATAGGTTAATCTGCCATCTAGAATCATCATCTTTTGAAATTTCATCAGATGCAGCAATACTTTCTCTCAATATTCTTCCATCATTATGCTGACATAATGCCATTCCAATCCAATCCAAATATGATTTTCCCTTAAGTACCTCTGAAGGCAGTATTATATTGTGATCTAAGGATGCTGAAGTCATCCACTTTTCTATACTTTTTTCTGTTTCTTTGACAGTTCCAGTAATTATTAGTTTTTCCTTTGCCCTTGTACAAGCAACATATAAAATTCTAACTTCTTCTGAAAGTGTTTCAAGTTTCATTTTTTTCTTAATTGCTTCTTTTGCTATTGTTCCTATACTCATCCTTTTTTCAAGATCCACATAATCTGGTCCAAAACCAAGTTCATCATGATATAATATATTTTTATTTAAATCCATTAAATTAAATTGTTTTCCTGTGCCACATAAAAATACAACTGGAAATTCTAATCCCTTACTCTTATGGATACTCATGATTCTTACTACATCTTCATTTTCACCAAGTATTTTGGCACTTCCCATATCTCCAGAGGATTTTGTAAGCTTATTTATAAAGTTTATAAAGTTAAAGAGCCCCTTAAAGCTGGTCTGTTCAAATTGTTTTGCCCTTTGGAATAATATTTTCAAATTCGCCTGTCTTAATACTCCATTCGGCATGGCACCAACATATCCATAATATGCAGTATCCATATATAAATACCATATAAATTCATCTATAGGCATATATATTGCTTTTCTTCTCCACACCTTTAGCTTATCAAGAAATAATCTGCATTTATCTATAAGTTCTTTTGAATTATCTTTACTAAGATTTTCAGCAATATCTATTATGTTCTCATAGAAATATTTATCAGATTCAATAAGTCTTATCTTACTCAGTTCCTCTGCTGAGAATCCCATTATAGGAGATTTAAGTACTGATATTATAGGTATATCCTGAAATGGATTATCTATTACTCTCAATAAAGACATTATTGTTCTTATTTCAATAGATTCGAAATAACCAGAACCAGTATCTGCATATGCTGGTATACCTCCCTGACCAAGTTCATCTAACAAGCTTTCTGCCCAGTTTTTTGTGGCTCTAAGCAAAATTACAATATCCTTATATTTAAGTGGCCTGTATTCCCCTGTTTCTTTATCAAGCACCTTAAATACTTTATCTCCATTGCCAGAAATTAATTCTTTAATCCTCTTTGCAACAACTTTTCCTTCAAGATTTACTCCTTCAACTTCTTCTTTTTCCTCATCATCTTCTTCTGATTCAAATTCTTCAACATGCTTATCAATTATGTTAACCTCAATTGAACCGCCTAAAATTATATTTTCATCATCTGATTCTTCATATGAGGCACCTAAGTTTAATGCTTCCTCATCAGTATATTCAAGTTCACCTACTGTTTTAGACATTATTTCTTTAAAAATATAATTAACACCATCTATAACACTTCTACGACTTCTAAAATTTTTATATAATTGGATTTTTCTATTATCACTTTCTTCCAAAGTGTAATTAATATACTTATCTATAAATAACTCTGGTTTTGCCTGCCTGAATCTATATATACTCTGCTTTACATCTCCAACCATAAATACATTAGGAAATTCATCATCTCTTCTTGAAACAAGTCCTATTATGGCTTCCTGAACATTATTAGAATCTTGATATTCATCAACAAGAACTTCATCAAATAAATTTTTAAATTCTATGGCAGTCTTTGATGGTTTTATATTTCCCTCTTCATCTATCTCACTTAATATTTTTAAACATAAATGTTCCAGATCATTAAAGTCCAGAATGTTTTTTTCTTTTTTCTTTTTACTGAATTTTTCTCCAAATTCTAATACAAGTTCTGTTAACTTCTTAATATTAGGATAAGCACCTTTTATATTTATAAGCATTTCTTCTGGTGTTACAGAAAAAGTACTATTTATCAAATCTGAAATTTTCTTTTTTATGTCATCCCTTATATCTTTTACAGTATTTTGAGCATTTTCATCAGATACTTTATCTTTTTTTATAGATTTAAGTCTTCCAAAAGACACTGCACATAATGAAGTATATATATCCTCAAGACCAGAATCCATTGATTCATAGCACTTTTCTATTGAATATAGCTCGCTTGAAAATGTATCTAGATAAGGTTCAAGTCCATCTGTTTCATTTATTATTTCAATTGCCTTATTAAGCATCTTTATATAACCTTCAAGTTCAATTTTTATACTGTCTTTTAAAATTTGAACCCATCTGCTTTTATCAAGTTCTTCCTGAGTACTTATGTTAAATGCTTCTGCACTTTCTTTAAGCCATTTTTCAGGCCAAGGTCCAGACATAGTAAAGTTATACATATCAAGAATAAGTTCTTTTAAATTATCATCATTTTTATAACTGCTGAATGCTTCAACAAGTGTTGTAAATTCATTATCTTCTTCATCATATTTTTCTTCAAAAAGTTCCTCTATAACTTCATCCTTTAATAATATGCCTTCTGTAGTATCACCAATTCTGAATGATGGATCAAGATCTATCTTGTGAAAATTATTTTTTATTACATCAAGACAGAATGAATGCATTGTTGTTATATTAGCTCTATTTAATAATGTAAGTTGCTTTTGAAGATTTTTTGACGTAGGTTCCTTATCTAATGCCTTTGATATGGCTGCCGCTATTCTCTCTCTCATTTCTGCAGCTGCTGCATTTGTAAAAGTAACAACTAATAATTTATCTATATCAACTGGATTTTCCTCATTAGTTATTATTCTTATAATTCTCTCTACTAAAACTGCTGTTTTACCTGATCCTGCTGCTGCTGCAACAAGAAGATTGCAATTTCTGGTTTCAATTGCGCTGAGCTGCTCTTTCGTCCACTTTGTTTCACCCATTTGCTAAACCTCCTATTCTTCTATGTTTTCACTATTTTTTATGTTTCCATCAGCTTCAATGCTCCCATTGTGTGTAGACTTAACTTTTTTTCTTATATTCTCCCATATTTCATTTTTTGATTTCTTATTTACAATTTTATATTTGTTATCTTTTATACTTGTATCAAACTGACATATAGATGAAAAATCACAGAATTCACAATAGCTCCTGTTTGCTTGCTTTGTTGGTTCAATCTTAACATTTCCACATAGCATATCTTCACATAAAGAAATCATCTTCTTATTAACATATTCCCTTAATAACGAAAATTCCTCTTCTGTAACTACATCACTTGTAGATTTGAATTCTCCATTCTTCTTAAATGCTGCTGGAATAACCAAGGAATATCCTTCAACATCTCTATCCATGGCTTTTACAACCTTTGCATCCTTCAAAACTAACCCTTTAAGCTTAAGCTCATCCATTACTTCCGTTTCTATTTCTTCTACTGTCATTTCTTTTTTGCTCTTTATAATTGGGTCATCAATTTTGAAATACAATACGGCTCCTGGTATAACCTGCTTTTCTAAAATATATTTAGAATTCTTTATAATAGCATCAAGATATACTAAAAGCTGCATTTGAAGTCCATAATATAATTCATTTAAATCAAACTTTTTAGCACCAGTCTTATAATCTATAATTCTTACATATGTCTGTCCATCAAGGTCTAAAGTGTCTATTCTGTCAATTCTTCCTTGAAGATATACCTTTTCATTGTTCTCTAAATCCAGTGTAATTGCTTCTCCTGTATCATAATTTCCAAAATTGAATTCAGTTTTGAATACTTCAAACTCACCTTTTCCTATCTGTTCTGCCATTACAGTAACAGACTTTGAAATTACTCTTTTAAATCTACGCGATAAATAATTAAACCTCTTACTGCTATTTAAAATTGAATTTGTCTCTTCATTAAGTTTTTTATCTATAAGTTCAGATACCATGCTTTTGCATTTTTCATTATTAAGTTCTGACCATGATAATCCTTCCTTTTTAACTCTGTCTGTAAATAAATCTAAAATTTCATGTACAAATGATCCTAAATCAGGCGGTGTAAATTCATATACTTTTCTATTCTTAGCTTTAAGGCCATATTGTACAAAATATGAAAAAGGACATTCTGCATATTTTTCTAATCTTGAAACACTAAATACTAATTTCCCCTGTACATCTGAATATAATTGTCTTAAATCCTTCCTACTAACTGTATTCTTCAGATTTGAATAATCTAATCCATTAAATATGTTTTGCACCTTATATTCATATTCCTTATTTTCCTTAAACCATTTATAAACTTCTCTCCAATATTCTTCAACATCATCTTCATCATCATAAATTTTTCTCATTGCCAATATAAGTTCATTAAATGTTGGAATTGGCGATACAACCTTACTTAATCTATCCATTTTTCCTGATAAATCATACAATTCACTTTCTTCAATAAGATTTGGTAGTATTTTCTTTATTCTAGGTATTACTATAGATGGTCTCAAAGATTTTCCTTCAAAATCAGCCATTGGATAAGAAAGCATTAGATAATCACTACTTATAGTTAATGCTGTATACAATAAAAATTGCTCTTCAAATATTTTATTTCTTGTAGTTGAAGCCAAATCCATACCCATTTCACTTAAAATATTTCTATCATTATCAGACAGTATACCTTCATCTTTTTTAGAAGATGGTAAAACTCCATCATTAATACCAACAATATAAAGTACTTTTACATCTCTTCCCTTTATTCTTGCTACATCACCTATATTCACCTGATCTAATGCTGCTGGAATAACTCCTATCTCTTCATTTGTAAATCCCGAATTCAATATTTTAAAGAAATCAAAGCATTCAAGTTCTTTATCTCCCATTACATCAACTGCCTGATCAAAAATATCTATAACAATTTCCTCAACCTGGCTATATTCCTTTACCTTATCTTCCAAACCAGCTTCATCAAATTTTTCAATCCATTCATCAATTCTTGAGAATGCTTCTATATCAATCAAAAATTCATAAATAGACTTGCATATATGTCTTACTGTATGCTTTCCTTTTATTTTGTTATGAAATTTTAAAAGAGGTATTCTCATTTCTTCCATAATTTCAGACATAAAATTATTGTTATCAGAAATATTTCCTTCTGAATCTTTTATCCAATCTTGATCTGCTATTTCTTTAGAAGTCCATTTATATCCTTTAACACCATATTCCAAAATAAAATTTTCAAGTCTATCTATATATTCATTATTCATTCCTGTAAGACCTGTCTTTAAATACTTAAATACGCTCTCATAAGACCAATCCTTAAATAATATTTCAAATGCTGAAGTTATAAGTACTATAAGAGGATTATCTAATAATTGAAGTTTTTTATCTAAAAAGTATGGAATATTGTATTCTTTAAATATAACCGCTGTAATCTTCTCATAATCATCAACATTTCTACAAACTACAGATATGTCATTATATCTATATTTTCCACTTCTTATAAGACCTGTTATACTCTTTGCTACACGTTCAATTTCATCATAAATATTGTTTGCCTTATACAATTTAACTCTGTTACATTTTCCCTTAAATGAATTAAAAGGATATGTGAAAAAATATTTTTCTATATGTTCAAGTTCTGGTGAATTTTTAAATCTATCTGTTTTTCCTTCTGCTTTCGTTATTCTATTTAAATCAATAGGTTTTTCATAAGAAATATTATTTTCCTTCATTATCTTCAATATTTTATTTTCTGTACCTTTTACAATATTGAATACATCTGTAATATCCTGATTTTCTTTCACTTCATCTACATTATCCATACATAAAGTTATATTAACCCTCTTGCATCTCTTTGCAAGAAGCCTTATAATTTCTAGCTGTTGAGGCGTAAATGTACTAAATTCATCTATCCATACTTCTGAATCAGAATATATATCATTTTCTAATAATTTTCTACTTAATAACGTAAGTTCATCATCGCCATCAATATATCCCTCATCCATTTCATTATTGAATGTATCATATATTACTGCTAATTCTTTTATCTTACTGTATAATTCAGAATCTTGAATTCTTTCCTCTAAATCTCTTAAAGCCTCAATACTAACATTGTATTTTTTAAACTCTGAAATAATATCTGATATAATTTCATAAAATCCTTGTTCTCTTGAAATTCTTCTGAAATATTCTAAAGAATCAATTTTATCATTGAGAACCTTGTGTATAAGCATGTTTCTTCCAGATTCCTTTATAATCTCTTTAACACGACCTCCACATTCTTCAAATACTTCCTGAGCCATTTTCTTAAAGCTTAATACTTTAGTCCTTAAAAGAGCTGGCTCACCTATAGATTTTAATATTTTATTTTCTGTATTGAATGTATATTGTTCAGGTACTATAAGAATTAATCTATGATTTTCATTCTTATCAATATTTTTTCTAATGGAATCTATACACCATCTACTCTTTCCAGTTCCTGCTCTCCCATAAATAAACCTGATGCTCATTTCTCACTCACCTTTTCTATTTTTTAATATTTAATAAAATCATCTTTAGTTATTCCCATAATTATAGTATCTACATATTTGTGATCTAATGAATTTTTACTTTTCTTAATCATTTCTTCAATAAAACCACACTTTTTATAACATGTAATTGCCCTAATATTGTTCTTCATCACTTCTAATTCCACTTTATATGCATTTAATTCATTAAACAAATAATTTAAAAAGACTTTTATAGATTCCTGTCCATATCCTCTATTCCAATATTTGCTTCCTATTGTTATTCCTAAAATATATAAGCCCATGTTATAGATATTTTCTTTATAGGTTATGAAGCCAATCAAAGTATTATCTTTATTAATTATGCTAAACGCTTTTCTTAAAGTAACTTTTTCTTTTTCTTTATCATCATCTGATATTATATTGTACTTCTTAACATTTTCTTCATCACATATATCTTTTAACTTTTGTATATCATCTTGTTCTAATAATCTTAAGTATATTTTTTTCCCATTCAACACATCTCATCCCTCAATCCACTCACAGATTACTTTACAAAAATCTAAATATAACCTATTTAATTACAGAATACATTGAATAAAAATCTATAAAATTTCTAAATTAACATGTTCAATAATTAAATTAAATTTAATTTATAATACATATGCCTTATAAAAGTTTTTATTCAAATAACTTTTATCATAACCTTAACTAATAATATATATTAATTTTACTACTAAGCTTTAATCAAAAATAGATTTATAATTATAATAATAATTCCTAATGTTAAGATAAACTTTGATGCCAAAAATAATAAATAATACTATTTTTAGCAATAAAAAAACACCTAGTAAAAACTAGATGTTTTTGGCGGAGAATCCGGGATTTGAACCCGGGCGCCAGTTGCCCGACCTACGCCCTTAGCAGGGGCGCCTCTTCAGCCGCTTGAGTAATTCTCCATACGTCTTTATCTCACAGTATTTTCCAATTTATTTTTGTGTAAAAAAAATGGCGGAGAGATAGGGATTCGAACCCTAGGTACCCGTGAAGGTACGCCGGTTTTCAAGACCGGTGCCTTAAACCAACTCGACCATCTCTCCATGTCTCATGACAAGATTTATTATATCAACGCTGCTTAATTCTGTCAACATTTTTTTCTTCATTTTTTATATTTTATTTAATATTTATTTGTACATTAAGATATATTAAATTATAAAGTATAATTTAATCCATAATTAGATTAGATTTGATTGAATTTTTTTGAATTAAACTTAATTTATAATTTTTCTAAATGAATAAAAAAATATATATTCCTATTTTAAAATCTATACACTAACTCTTTTCAAATAAAAAAATCTGCTTCGCAGACTGTGTGTTTCCGCCCCTTTCCAAAGTTATCTACAGATTGTCCAAATATATAATTTCCTAAAGAAGAACAAAGTGGCTCTGCCATAAACATTCGTGGATAACACTTTAACCTTTTCACGGCTCTTAATTCATTGATATTAATAGATTAGAGTTTTAAAAGTTCTATAATTTCCTATACAAATAAAAAACATCTAACAAATGTTAGATGTTTTTGGCGGAGAATCCGGGATTTGAACCCGGGCGCCAGTTGCCCGACCTACGCCCTTAGCAGGGGCGCCTCTTCAGCCGCTTGAGTAATTCTCCATACGTCTTTATCTCACAGTATTTTCCAATTTATTTTTGTGTAAAAAAAATGGCGGAGAGATAGGGATTCGAACCCTAGGTACCCGTGAAGGTACGCCGGTTTTCAAGACCGGTGCCTTAAACCAACTCGACCATCTCTCCATGTCTCACGACAAGATTTATTATATCAATACTAATTAATTCTGTCAACATTTTTTCTTTATTTTTTCAAATTAAATATTATAAGTATTTAGAATTAATTCTATTTCATTACCCAATAAGTTTAAATAATTATTTCCCCAATCACATAATGATTTTAGTACTGGTTCTATTGTTTCTCCTATTGAACTTAATAAATATTCAACTTTAGGAGGAATTTCTGGGTATGCTTTTCTATCTATTATTTTTTGACTTTCAAGTTCTTTTAATTGATCTGTTAATGTTTGGGTTGTAATTTTTCCCAACATCCTTTGCAATTCATTAAAACGTACTACTTTTTTAGTATATATTGTCTACAAAATTTGAAGCTTCCATTTTCCACTTATAGTACGTTTATTCCCAGTTCCATAGTTGCTCGTATTGCAATCACAGAACTTCCAGATAAATGTTTATATAGTTCTGATACTCCTTATGATGAACCTTTATCAAGTAAAGATCTGATTGAATTTATAAGTCCATCTAATGAAATAGCAAATAAAGTACTAGGTAATTAACAGGTGAAATTTAAAATTTATGCTGTATTAAATTAAGGCTAAACATAATTTAATACAGCATACTATCTAAAAATTATTTAATTACACTCTTTCCACCCATATATGGTCTTAAAGCTTCTGGAATGCTTATAGTTCCATCTGCATTTAAGTTGTTTTCCAAGAAAGCAATTAACATTCTTGGTGGTGCAACAACAGTATTGTTTAATGTATGAGGGAAATATTTCTTTCCATCTTCACCATTTACACGGATTTTTAATCTTCTAGCTTGAGCGTCTGAAAGATTTGAGCAACTTCCAACCTCAAAATATTTCTTTTGTCTTGGAGACCAAGCTTCTACATCAAGAGATTTAACCTTTAAATCAGCTAAATCACCAGAACAACATTCAAGAGTTCTTACTGGAATGTCTAAAGAACGGAATAAATCAACAGTATTTTTCCATAACTTATCAAACCATTCTTTACTTTCTTCTGGTTTACATACAACTATCATTTCTTGTTTTTCAAATTGATGTATTCTGTAAACTCCTCTTTCTTCAATTCCATGAGAACCTTTTTCTTTTCTAAAACATGGTGAATAACTTGTTAAAGTCTGAGGCAATGTTTTTTCATCAACAATAGTATCAATAAATTTACCTATCATTGAATGTTCACTTGTTCCAATTAAGTATAAATCTTCACCATCGATTTTATACATCATTTCTCCCATTTCTTCAAAGCTCATTACACCAGTAACTACGCTGCTTCTTATCATAAATGGAGGTATAACATATGTAAATCCTCTGTCTATCATAAAATCTCTAGCATATGAGATTACTGCTGAATGAAGTCTAGCAATATCTCCCATTAAATAATAGAATCCGCTTCCAGCAACTTTTCTAGCACTATCAAGATCAATTCCATTAAACTTTTCCATAATATCTGTATGATATGGTATTTCAAAATCAGGAACTACTGGTTCTCCAAATTTTTCAATTTCAACATTTTCACTATCATCTTTTCCTATTGGAACTGATGGATCAATAATATTGGGAATTTTCATCATTCTTTCTTTAACTTCTTCTTGAAGTCTGTTTTCTTTTTCTTCAAGTTCAGCTAATTTTTCAGCATCTCTATTAACTTGATCTTTAAGTTTTTCAGCTTCTTCCTTTTTTCCTTGCCCCATTAATGCACCAATTTGTTTAGACACTGATTTTCTGTTTGCTCTTAAAGCATCAGCTTCAGTTTGAGCCTTTCTAGCTTCCTTATCTAGTTCAATGACTTCATCAACAAGCTGTAACTTATGATCTTGGAATTTCTTTTTAATATTTTCTTTTACTATGTCTGGATTTTCTCTAACAAATTTTAAATCTAACATAACACCCTCCAAAATTATTAACTTATATATTAAGAAATAAATATAAAAAAATTCGCCTCAATTACAGCCTAAAAAGACTATAATAGGACGAATGTATCCGCGTTGCCACCTAATTTGCCAATATATCATATATAACATATTAGCCTCTTTAACTATGCTATAAAGGGCATAACCCTTCTGACTTATCGCCAGCAGCTCTAAAAGTGGAAAGATTTATAATAATCATCGATTCACACCATCCATCGATTCTCTGAAGATATTAATAAATCGTAGCTTTTATAATAACGCCTATTTAAAATATTATCTATTCAGTAGTATATATCTATTTAAAAATTTTTACAAGTAATTTTTTAGTTATAAAAATTAATTATCAATTTTTTTAGTACAAACAATATCTACTCCACTATTTATAATATTCTTACATATAATATCACCAATATTAACTGGAGTACTTATATAGATTCTGCTTAAAACTTTCGATAATTCTTTCCATAATGCTTTTTCTATAGGTTCCGTACTCTTTACTGAAACAACTTTATAATTAGGATTTCCTTTAACCCTTACTAAACTAGTAAAAATATCTTTTTCGTTCATATTAATCAAATATACCTCCAAGCTAAATCTCAGAAAATTCTTTTATTCTGCCAACTAAAACTTTAGATTCTGTAGAATCGTCAACTATGCTTAAAATATCTCTATCCATTTCTCTAGCTAAAATTTTAATTATTTTCATATTGCAATAAGCGCCATTACAGCTTCCAAGACCAATTCCTGTACGTCTCTTTACTCCCTCAACAGTTCTTGCACCTAGAGGTCGTCTAATACAATCAACTATCTCACCTTCAGAAATACAATTACAGCTGCATATAATATTTCCATATCTCGAATCTAATTTTATTATTTCATTTCTTTCTTCTCTACTCATATTCTTAAATACATATATATCACGTTTTTTATCTACATAATCCTTTTTAGCTGTTATATTCATATTAGTTTTTAATACATCTTCTATTTTTTTAGCTATTGCAGGTGCAATAGTTATTTTAGCATAATGACTTCCTCTTACTTTTATATATCCTTCTTCAATTTTATTTTCATCTATACATACACTATCTTTGCTATATGTTTCAGTAAAAATATTTGTTGCTGTATGCTTATCTATATCTGGTATTATCTTTTTACATAGACTTATTCCCTTTTCCATGTCCAAAGAGTCATATCCCTTAATTCCAATTAAATTTCCATTTGAAGATGTAGGTATATCTATTATAAATGCACTGTCATCAATTTCATTAATAATTATATTATTAATATGATTATTAAGCTTATCATTAAATAATATATAATTCATTTTTCTACTTATTATAGAACTTTTATTGTTGTCAGAATCAGAAAAAATTTCATTAGGTATTGTATTTACCACAAACTTACATGTGAATTTGTTCTTATTTGTAGTAACTTTAAATCCCTTTGAAATATTTTTTATATCAAGAACTTTTTCTTCTAATCTAAAATTTACTCCATTATCTGCAGCTACCTCTGCATAAGATATTGCTAAATTATAAGGTGAAATGATAGCAGTATTTTCACAATATAATGCTTTAGTATATTCAGCTTTTAGATTAGGTTCTATATCCTTAATAGCATTCCTATCTATTATATGTACTCCAGATATGCTTCTTTCTTTTGCTCTTTCATACATTTTTTCTAGGCGTTCATCACCATGTTCACTATCAGAAACCCTTAATGCTCCTATTTTTTTATAAGGGATTTGAAATTTATTACAATGTTTTTCAATAAGACTTCTTCCTTCATTTTCAAGAGATGCCATAACAGAATCAGATGTTTCAGATCCATCATATATTACAGTAGTATTCACAAATGAAATATCATTAGCTACATCATAATCTTTTTCTATTAAAGCTATATTTATATTATATTTAGATAATTCATAAGCTACCGCACATCCAATAATTCCTCCACCTAATATTAATACATCATAATCCATAGTAAATCCTCCTAATCTGAAACTATAAAATTTTTGTCCTTTAATTCTGATATAATAGCTTCAATATCTTCATTAGTCTCCGCTGATATAGTATGTAAATGAACTCCATTAGTTAATACAGATAATAATTTAGCTTTTTGATTTTTATATTTGTTAATAAATTTATTCAATTCATTAAAATTCTTTACCATTAACATACCTTTTATTTCACCGTATAATGGATGTTCAACTATAACGTCTTCTATAGTTCCGCCATATTTAATTACTGTACTCATTTCTTCAAACATTTCAGATTCTTTATGATTTACAGCTATTATTGTTTTTACTTTTCCATCATTTCTATTTATTATATAACCATCTGGAGTTGCCATTATATTGATTCCTTTAGCTCTTAATATGGCTATATCCCTTACTATCACCTGTCTAGTAACATTGTATCTCTCTGCTATATCAGTTCCTTTAATAGGTGAAGAACTGTCTAACAGAAGTTTTACTATATTATCTCTTCTTTCTATAGAATTCATATCTATCTGGCCTCCCAAATGTAAACTTCTCTATCTATATTATACTTTAAAAAATAGAGTTGTAATATAATAATAAAGATAAATTATTTTTATATAACAAAAAAAGTTATGAATTACTTCATAACTTTCTTTTGGTGGAGATAAAGAGATTCGAACTCTTGACCCCCTGCGTGCAAGGCAGGTGCTCTCCCAACTGAGCTATACCCCC
>NZ_CAKVKB010000071.1 GCF_934754915.1 uncultured Clostridium sp. | reverse complement strand
TGCCAGCAGATAAATTTCCGCTGGCAGGAAAAATTTATATTTTTTCAATTGTCTACTTGACGGGGAGCAGTTCAGAAATTTACCGACAGCCCCTTTTTAACGGAGCTGATAAATGGATAATTTTTTCAATGTGAGGTTATTTAATTGAGTATTTCAAAAATGCATCATAGTCTATAATTTCAATGTTATCTGACACATATTCAAATGAAAATTTGTCGAATTTTTCAATAAGACAATTTTTACCAAAGCTTGGTTTTTTATCTCTGTTTTTAGCCTCCAAGAAAATTACTTGATTTGATTTTCTCATTGGGTGAATAATCAAACCATCAAATTCACTTAATTTTCGTCCTACTGCATCTCTCTGATATACAAGGATACTTGCTGGAATTGTAATTGTTGTGTCATTAATTGAATCGTTAATAATCTGACTTAATAGAAAGTTAACTTCATGATTTTCATCCTCATTTCCAATCGAAGATTTCAGCAATGACTGTATTTCTTTTATTCTTGCATTTTTTCCACGTGTGCAAATAACACATATATCTCTGCTTATGGTTGGCTTAATTACCACAGGGTTTTCATCAAATAAATAGAATAAGAAAAACTTTACTGTCAAAAGAAATCTTGGGTCGTAGGAAGAAATATTGGGAATCCTACGAAGATAATTAACAGTACATTTTAATGTTTTATAAGCGGCATATCTTTTGGTATCATAATTACAAGTCTTCTTTATAGAAACAAGGATTGTTTGTTTACCAGAATGTCTATCATAGTAACCAACACGAGTATTATTAATTTTTTCTAATTCAGATAACAATGCTTCTGATATACATTTTTGTTCTAAGGTAAAGGTTAATTTCAATATATTTGATTGGACATAGTCTCTTTTATGAGTACATACTTGATTTAAAATGCTAGATTTATTCATAAACAAATCGTTATAGTAATTTACATTAGTATGATCCAACTTTCTTTCCAACAGAGAAACCATTTTTCTGGATATTTTATAATAGCAAATGGCATTTGAATTTTCATTATATACAGTATCATCCAAAAGCTTACTAATAGAACTGACTAAGTGAGTTGAAGATTGATTATTGTTATATTCAGATAATAACTCTTTTAACAATAACAACATTGCCTTTTCATTACACAAATCAATTGTCAATGGTGTATCTGCTATCTGTAAATCATATGCTATGTATGAAACAGTCCTTACGTTTCTGAATATCGCAAATGCATATTTAAGTTTACTTTCTTCAGGCAATAATTGCTCATTTATATATGAATATAAAATTTCCAATGTGACGGAAATGGATTGCTTTGATTTATTACAATGCTCTAATACAAGAATTGAATTCAACAAATGTAATCTTTGATAATTTTTACTTTCCAATATTGTTTTAGCAGCACTCTGGTATCGTTTGTCTTCACAAGCATTAATAACCAGATTGTGAAAACCGGTATCTTCTTGCGTTATCATAGTAATGGCACGAGAAGAAGTAAATGTGTTATAAAAATGCCCCACATTATATATGATGGTAAGCAATTGCAAAATGTCACCCATAGAAGGTTTATTATTCTTTTCGAAGTAAATGTAATCAGCTCTAAATTCTTTTGCATTTATGTAATTGTTATAAGTGTAGCGTAGATCTCCTTGCAGATGGGTTTTGATTAATTTGTGCAAATATAACTGTAACATCACATAATCAAACCTTGTTTTTGCAAGTTTCTTTTTTACTTTTATAACTCCTAATTGAGGGATTTCTTTAATACGATCAATTATTCCAATTCTATCTAATTCTTCGTATAGGTCAGTAGCATAAGGGTAGAGGTCAATCTCTACACTTAAATTGTGTTTTTGAGTCTTTTGTTTTGGTAGAAGATCATATTTTATTTCCATTAAAAAATCACGCACCTTTGCTTATTTTACAACATAATGATTATTGTAATCTTATTTTCTTATAAATATCGATAGATATATGTCTATCATTCCGGAGAGAATGCATGGAGAATGGCAGACCAGCGGAACTGTGAAAGTCTGCAACCTTGCGTTTAATCTGTGGAATGGATTTGCAGAAGAAGGCAGGGAGAGGTTCTGCACACCGGAAGAACTGTTCTGCTGTGGATATGCTCCGTACTTTATGGAAGGAATCAAACTGCGTTATCCGGAATATTGCAGAGATCTGACACCGCCAAAAAGAAAGGATATGGAACGATAATGATGAAAAGAAAGCGATATGTGATAATCATTGCGGTGCTTGCGGCTATTTTTTCTGTAAGCACTTTTTTCCTGATCCGCAATCATATGGACTCCAAAAAGCAGGCAGAAATCTATGATGAATTGCTTGAAACTGTCGAGGATACAGATGAAACACAGGAAACGATGTCGTATTCGGAAGACCAGTCGTTTTTGCCGGACTATCAGGAACTTTTTCTGCAAAACAATGATATGGTCGGCTGGATTAAGGTAGAAGATACTAAGATCAATTATCCGGTCATGCAGTCCAAGGATATCCATTATTGCCTATAATGAAGTATGAGTGTGATAGGCAATATTGCCTATATAGAAACCAAAAATATAGCCCATTGAGGGCAATAATTTCGTAGAGTATCATACTCTACGAAATGGATTAGATACTATTTCCGACGTTTATATGAATTTATTTTACCTCTTCAAGCTAGATTCGTCAATTCATGAATTGTTTTAAACATATAAAAATAACCAAAAATGAAAAAAACTTAAAAAAGTTTATTGGTTAATTGCCATAAGCCGTCAAAATGGTAGTCACAATGAAAGGAGATTTTATCTTATGGCAAAAAAAGGCGAAAATATATATAAACGAAAAGACGGTCGATGGGAAGGACGATATATAAAATCACGAACCAATAATGGAAAGATAGTGTATGGATATGTATATGCAAAAACATATCGTGAAACAAAAGTAAAATTGAGGGAAAAAAAAGCATCTTCTAACATTGAAACTGTCGAAAAAAACTTGGATTTATTTTCATCTCTCGCATTGGAGTGGTTTGAAAGTATTAAATTACATACTAAAAAATCTACGCAAAATAAATATTATAATATGCTTACAAACTATATCCTTCCTAAATATGGGAATCAGACATTTGATAAAATTACTTATGAATTTGTAGAAAGTCATTGCAAATTTTTATTAAAATCCGGTGGAAAAAGGGAACAAGGATTAGCTCCTAAAACAGTAAGTGACGTTTTGTCAATAATTCGAAGCGTTACAAAATATGCTACGAAAAAAGGAATTTATATTGCGTGTGATCTTTCTGCTATTCAAGTAAAACAAGCTCCTAAATCCATGAGGGTTTTTAACAAAATGGAACAGGACAAACTGTGTAAATACATTTTAGAAACAGTTGATCCGTGTAACATAGGAATTCTTGTATGCTTATTTACTGGATTACGAATTGGCGAAATTTGTGCTTTGCGTTGGGAAGACATTTCCCTTTCCGATCAAACGATACATATTCATCATACACTTCAAAGAGTCCAAGAACCAGCAGATAATGGAGCAAAAACAAAAGTGATAATAACAACACCAAAAAGTATTTGTTCTATAAGAACAATTCCTTTACCAAACGAATTATATAAAATTCTTATCAAACACCAAAAGGTTTCCGTTGGATATTTATTAACGAATACCAACAATAAATTTATAGAACCCAGAACTATGCAAAATAAGTTTAAAAAAATTCTGAAATCCATAGGCATCGAAGATACAAATTTTCATACACTTCGTCATACTTTTGCTACCAGATGTATTGAACTGGGATTCGATGTAAAAAGCCTTAGTGAAATTCTTGGTCATGCAACTGTTAATATTACCATGAATCGGTATGTTCATCCAACCTTAGAAATGAAAAAGGAAAATATGCAAAAGCTTTCCAATTTATTAGCCGTCAAATAAGTCCGTCAAAATGCCGTCCAATGGTACTTTTTTGCTGTTGGACGGTTTTATTTCGTAGAGTATGATACTCTACGAAAATTATAAATATGTTCGACAAAAAATAAAGAGTGTATATTACGAGAAATGGAGAGATAATCTACAGGTCTTAAGAGCAGAACTAGAATTATCTAGGAAGAAGTAAGAAAACGACTTGATATAAGCAGACAATTAAGTATACAAAATCAAAGAATGAAAAGGTATTTCTTCTTAGCAATAATGTTATTTTTGAGTATAATTCTAAAATTGGAAATTTGTGAATTTGATGGGGAATAAAATGAGTGTGCTAAAAAGAATTGGAATACCAATAGTTGAACATTGTAACTTGAATTGTAAGGGTTGCTTACATTTTTGCAATTTAAATCAAGAAGAATTTTATTATGATTGTAATGAATTTGAATGCGATGTGATGAGGATTTCTGAGCTTTTTGATGATATCGAAGTGTTAAGGTTGTATGGGGGAGAACCTCTTTTACATCCTAAAATAATAAGATTACTAGAGATTGCGAGAAGATATCTAAAAAAAGCAAAGATAGAAATTTTAACTAATGGATTACTATTACCAACTTTAGATGAGAAGTTTTATCAATCAATTACAAACCTTGGTATTTGTATTGGATGGTCTTCTTATCCAATAGAAAAGAAAATTAGCATGAAAATTGAAAATAAGCTAATTTCAGAAAAGGTCGTTTATTATAAGAATGACGTTCAGAAGTTTTATGGAATATTTAATCCTTTAGGAAATTCAGATCCATATTACCAATGGGAACATTGCAGTGGAAGGAATTGTCATGTTTTAAGAAGTGGATACATTAGTGTATGTCCGGCACCGGCTGTAGAACATATTGTAAATCAGTCATTTGATAAGCAATTGAATTTTACAACAAGTCGATTGAATATATATGACAAAAATATAGATGCTGAAAAAATTCTTGCTTTTTTGGACCGACCACATGATGTGTGTAAGTATTGTACAGGTGCAAGAACATTTATATGGGAGAGACAGAGTGAACCTAGGTTAGAAGACTGGTATGGAAAAGGAGATAATAAATGAATTCAGCGTATTTGGCAATTAGTTATATATGCAATCAAAAGTGTAGTTTTTGTCCGTGTACAAAAGAGGAAAAAGGCTTTAGGTATATGGATTTTCAGGAGTTAAAAGATTCTGTATATAGATTAAAAAATGAATTAGGAATAACGGAAGCGGTTCTTTCAGGGGGAGAGCCGACATTACATCCGGATTTTTTAGATATCATATCATATCTTAATACCTTAAATATTAAAATCACATTATTAACAAATGCAGAAAAACTCTATGATATAAACTTTGTAAGAGAAATATCAAACCGGATAAAGAGTAATAATATTTCTGTGATTACCACGATACATAGTCAAACGGAAGAATTACATGAACGGGTAAATGGTTCTAAAGGTAGTTTTAGAAAAAGCATAAGAGGATTAATAAATGTTAATCAAGCAGGATTTCATACAATAGTAAAACATTGCGTTACAAAAGAAAATTATACAGAATTGAAAGAATTTTTTCAGTTTGTTGATAGAACTTTTCCACAGTCTGTGGATATGCAATTGTGTAGTATAGATTATTGTGGTTTAGAAGAAGAAACAAAAAATAATTATAAAGTAGAATTCCCTAGAATACGTCCTTATTTGGAAAAAATGTTTGATGAGTATCTTGAAAAAGGAGAAAATGGACGGCTAGTATATTGCTTTAACATGCCATTATGTTCAGCCGATCCATATTATTGGAGGTTTTTTACTCCAAAATCTCATGGCTATGAAGGGTATGTTTCCCCAAATAGAGAAGGAGAATCACAAAGAGCATATAATGTTGATTCAAATGTGGGATTATATACAGGTGCATGTAAAAAATGTAAAGCCAACCAATTTTGTGCGGGAACATACAGAACAGCATTTGAATTGTTTGGTGATAGTATAGTGAAACCGTACATATAAAAGGGAGACAGCAGATGGATAAATTCGCTAAACAAATTATCTATAGTAATAATAATGTTGATAAGTTCTTTTTGTCACCTTACATTGATGTAGAAATAGGAGATAATGGAATAATTATTGAACGATCAGATGAAGGAAAGTTTATTATGTTAGGCAACCATGATACGTGTAACATGTTACATATTTTAAGAGACTTACAAAAAGGAATTACTTTTGACGAATTAAAAAAGAAAGTTGAAACAGAGCTTAATGAGGGGGATGCTCTTGCTTGGATTCAGACTTTATATCAGAAAGGCATTATTGAGTAATGAATGAAATGTTAGTAGAAGAATATGCAGATAAGGAAAAGCATATAGTGTATGAAAAATGTAAAGCATTTACAAATGGTAAAAAATATTATTTGTTGAACGAATTAGGATATTCAATACTGATTGACCGTGAATTGTTTAATATGTTGCAACAAAAAAAAGTATCTACGGATTTTGCAAGTAAGTTATTACAGCATCGATTGGCTAAATTTGATAATTTACATCATTGTGATTTATGTACCAATCATGAGATTCGTCCAGAATTTTTTATGATTGATTTGACAACTTACTGTAATTTGAATTGTAAATATTGTTTTCGAGACGTACACAATCCGGAAAATTATAAATCTATTTCTGAAGAAATGCTCAATAAAATTTGCAGTTACATTTTAGACTATTGTATGAAGCATGAAGTTAAGAAAATATCCATTCAACCATGGGGTGGAGAACCTTTACTTGAAATGAAAAAAATTAAATGGATGTATGATTTTTTTCAAAATACTTCTGTATCTGTGCATTTTACTATCGAAACTAACGGAGTATTACTCACAGAAGAAAATGTAAAATGGTTGTTTGAACATAATGTGTCAATAGGAATAAGTATTGATGGCAATAAAAAAATTCATGATCAGCAAAGAGTGTTTGCAAATACAAAAGGTTCGTTTGAATATGTGCTTCGAGGAATACAAAATGTAAAGAAATATTATGGGGATAATTTTGGAATTATTAACACAATAACTCGAAACAGTATTGATTATATAGAGGACATATTGGATTTTTATGCAAAAGATATTGATATAAAGCATGTTAAATTTAATTTTGTGCATGAGAGTGAATTTGCAACTAACTTATGTTTGAATAAAGAACAGGTAGTGAATGGAACCAAAAGAGTGTATAAGAAAATTATGTCTTTAAATAATGAGGGATATAATATTGTAGATATGAATATTCGACACAAATTATTGAATTTGTTAATACGTGACAATTCAGATATTTGCGTTTCACGAGGATGTATGGGTGGAATGAATATGATTGTGTTTGATATGGAGGGCTATATCTATCCTTGTGAACTGACTGATTATGAGGAAGAAAGAATTGGAAATGTCAAAGAAACAGTAGATTTGATTAAGATAGTAAAAGATGCAAAAGAGACAAAAGCCTATTTTAAAGAGAAAGAAGATGTTAGTTGTTTGTCATGTTCATGGAAATATTTTTGCAAAGGTGGTTGTAGTATAAAAGCAAAATTATCAGGGACAAAAAAGGATGACTTGGAATGTACAATAAATAATACTTTATATCCAGAAATGATTGAGTCAATCTTAAATGAACCAAAGCTGGTAAATGAGTTTTTAAATACAGAAATAATTGGTGAATAAAATGTTGGATAATAATTTGATTAAAAATAAAGGAATAATGAGTGTTGCACAAACAATGTGGACGATAGATTTCGATTCTGAACAGTCATTAGAAACTGGCAATGTACAAAATCAGAAATTTACTGGGAAATGTTGGATATATGCTGGACTTAATTTTTTAAAAACATCGGTAGATAGGGGAAATAGTGGAACAGGAATAGTTCTTTCTGCAAACTATATATCTTATTATGATAAATACGAAAAATCAAAATATTTTTTCGAAAAAGTAATAGAAACAATGGGTTTGCCAAGCGATAACAGAATGGTTGAACATTTATTTAAAAATCCATGTCCAGATGCGGGGCAATGGGCGATGTTTAACAATATTATAAAGAAATATGGTATTGTTCCACAAGAATCAATGCCTGATACCTATTCAGCATTAGATACAAATCAAATGAATATTTGTTTAATGACCATTTTGCGAGATGGCGGTTGTAATATAAGAAAATTGAATATAGAAGGTGCAGACATTAAACTGATCAATAGTGAAGTTGATGAAAAGATGAGTGAAATCAGAAGAATATTGAATTTGTGCCTTGGAGAACCCCCGGTTGAATTTCAGTATGGAAAGATGAAAAAAAAATATACACCTCTCTCGTATTATAAAGCAGAGATTGGAATAGATTTAGATAAATATGTGTGTTTGATTAATGCCCCTATGTCAAAAACACCATTGTATAAAAAGTATTGTATTCAAAATCTTAATAATATGTCCGAAGGAGAGAAGATAGAGTATATTAATCTGCCGATTGAAACTTTAAAAGAAAAAGTTATTGAACAAATAAACAATGGAATGCCAGTATGGTTTGGATGTGATGCAGGAAAAATGATAGATAAAAAAACAGGAATTATGGATGATAATACTTTTAATGTATCACACGTACTAAACACTTCATATTTATTGTCAAAGGGAGAACAATTAGAATACCATCAGTCCGAAATGAATCATGCGATGCTGATTGTTGGGATTATATCAAAGGGACATGAGGTGGTTGGTTTTAAGGTGGAAGACTCCCATGGAAATCATGTAGGTAGGAACGGATACTTTTATATGTCAATAGATTGGTTTGAAAAGTACGTTTATCAAGTAGTGATTGACAAACGGTATTTATCAATAAATGAAGAAAAGTTATTAAATGGAGAGAGCTTATATTTAATGCCATGGAATCCGATTGGAACATTAGCTAATTAAATTGTATTTGCGTTTGAAAAGTACATTTGTTTTGTGGTACAACTTCGAGTGCAGTTTTCAGATGCAAATGTGTCTGGAATACTAAAGAAAGGAGGCATCTGATAATGAACAAATTAGAAATGTTTTCAGAGAAGCTTGGAAAAACTATCACAATTATTGCTGAATCTGTTGAAGGACAGAAGACTTTTAAACCAGCGATGGAAGGAGCAAGCAATAGCACTGTTTCAATGATGGGATGGTGTCGTGGAGGATGGAACAACGATAGCGGTAGTGGATGGTAAAATCACATAAGCTATAGAGTGTTTCTGTTTAGGCTGGCCTGTAATCTAGGTTCCCCCTAGATTACAGGTTTTTTATTATATGAAGGAGATATTTGATGTATAGACAAAAGGAATATGTACAGTTATTAAAACAGAAATTTTCAAAAACAGATATTATTAATGCTAAAAAGCACAAAAGTAAGTATGAAAAAGAAATTAAAGAAATCCCCAATAAACAGAAGACATTATTTGACGTAATTATTCAAAAATCTAAAGAGATATATGGTTTTGATTTAACAAAAGTCTATACATTTAATTATGTGAAATATTACTTGTGGAGAAAAGAATTTTGTAAGAATGATGAGGATGACTGGAAAGAGGCTGCTCTTTCGTTTGTTTGTTTGAGTTGCTTGTCGGATTTGATATTTGATTCAAAAAGATTGAAAGAGAGGGAAAAGCAACATGTAGCAAATATATTAACTAGAGATTATTTTCAAAAAAGTATATCAATAGATATGGACATGACAACAGAAGATCCAATAGATACATTGTATTCGATGTTTGTAAAACATATGAAAAGATTGAAAGAATATAATTTTAAAGTTTTTCTGGAGCTGCAAACGGATATCCTTAATGCATTTGAGTCGGAGATATATATATCTACAAATAAACTGGTATTTCCTGAAAAAATTAATATTGATTTAATAACAAGTAAATCGATAGAATTTGTGTCTAGTTGTTTATATTTATCTGCCGTTGATACGCGAGATTCTGTCAGAATGAAAAAATGTGCAGTTGCTATAGCAAAATTGTTTTGGCTTGTCGATGATCTATGCGATTTATATGATGATATTGAGAATCAAATAAAAAATTCTATATTATTTTTACAAAATGGAGAAGTGAAAAATTTAGAAAATTCAATTGATTTTGTTTTTGAAAATCTCGATACTTTTTTCGAAGTAATAGAAGAAAATTTGGAAGTATTAAAGAATAATTTATCAGATGATGTTTATATATTTTTCCTATATGAGTTGTACGATTGGGTGGAAGCAGTAAATGTAAGAATGGATGATAAAAATGAGAGTATTGGTATTAGGTAACGGACGAAAATCACTACAGCTTGCATATATTATTTCTGATTATAAAGAATATTCATTGAAAGGTGTAGTTGATTATCGGAATAATAATTGGGGAAAGAGTGAAGATATTGATGGAAAGTTGATTAAAATTGTTTCTCCGATGAAGGCGATAGAAATGTATCAAGATTCAGCAGTGGATGCATTTATTATGCCGTCATTAGAAGAAGATGCTAATAACAGGATGTATAGATATTTAGCAGTGAATAATGTATCCGAATGTGATATCTTATATGGTCAGGAGTTGTTGTTTCACAAAAGAGAATTAAACCAAGAAGGTTTGATTACACAGTATGTAAATAGAGATGAGCTTGATACGATAGAAATCCATGTTGCTGATCATTGTAATATGAATTGTAAAAATTGTTCTATGTTTTGTGGACTTGTAAAAACACCAAGATATTCGAATCTCGAACAAACACGGAACAGTTTATATATTCTCAAAGGAATATTTAAACATATAAAGCGTATTCGAGTAATTGGAGGGGAACCTTTACTAAATAAAGAGTTAGATAAGTATCTATATATGATCCGAGATATTTATCCGTATTCCGATATTCGAGTTATTACCAATGGAATCCTTGTTGTTGAAATGAATGACAATTTAATAACTGCATTCAAAGAAACATCATCAAAACTTGTGGTAACAAGTTATTTGCCGTTAGTTAAAAAACTCGATAGAATTAATGACTTCTTAAAACAAAAAGGGGTAAATTATGAAATTTCTGAAATGATAACTGATTTTCAGAAAATATATGATTACTCAGGGCGACAGGATAAGGAATTATCGTTTAATGCATGCCATTGGAAAGGAGCGTGTGCGACTCTATATGAAAATCAAATTGCACCATGTTTTGTACCATTTGTTATCAAATATCTAGCAGAAAATTTTGATTTAAATATTTCTCCATCAGGAATAATGGAATTAAATGCAGACAACGTTAATAAAGATAAAATTCGAAAATTGTTTAATACTCCGTTTGATATGTGCAAATATTGTGCTCCTAGAGGTATTATGTCAAAATGGGAAATATGCGATAAGAATTCAGTTAATAATATATTGGATTGGAGTATATAAGAATGGAAAATTTTATCTTTTTTGAAAAGTTTAATGCATTTCAAATATACTATACCAAATTGTTAAAAGATGGTATTTATGATAATAGTAATCTAGAGGCATGTATTAAGATGTATTATCTAAAAAATAATAAAACATTGTTTCATGTATCGGAAATGCTTGATTTAAATGTTATTGCTCCAAGTGCTAATTTTGATATGTATGGGAAAGAATTTAGTGAAAAGGTATTCGCAACTTCGAATCCTTATGAAATATGGCTATATGCTTGCCGAGCTGTATCAGGAGAAATGCATGAGAAAAATAGAGTGTGTATTTATCCTAATAATCCATTTCTTTCTTTAAAAGCAGGGTATTATTATTTGAAAAGAAGTGTAGCTGTATATATATTAAGTGCAGAAGATTTTTCGCCGGTATTAAAGATAAAATCCCGTCTTAATGAGGAGAAAAATTATTTTGACAATGAATGGACGGCTAATCGATGCGTTAAGCCGTTATATCAATATGTAATTAATCGAATTCCAGAAGAATTTACAAAATATTATGCGGTTTATTATTTGAATAATAAAGATAGTGCAGTGTATCCAGAATCATTAGAAGAACTACAATATTTTAGGAAAAACGATATGATTCAAAAAATAGAATAACTATGAGGGAGTGCAATGAGAAATCTTTTTAAATCGGAATATCTTAATAATATTTTTCAAAAAAAAGTGTGGATATTAGAAAATATTTATATGATAAGAATAATGCAACTATATTATTGTGGTTATAAGAAAGTATTTATTTCGCACGCATTTTTCGATGGTCTAATCCAAAATACTAGGTTTCATATTTTTTTGAGCAGTGTTAATAAATTAAATGATAAGATTCTGTATCATAGCCAGGTACATGGAGTTAAACATATACTAAATGTAACATTTTTTTCTTATCTAATAGCATGCAATGAAAACATGGATGAAAATGATATGAATATTCTTCTGGAGATAGCACTTTATCATGATATTGGAAGAATTGACGATCGAGAAGATCGTGCTCATGGATATAGGGGAGCAGAAAAAATGTTGATGCATCTTTCGGATGATAAAATAGATATGCTGATACCAGCAATTATTCATGCTCATTCTTTATTAGATGAGGAAGCAGATCAGATTTTTAATCAATATAATCTTGAAAAATCACAGTATAATAAATATTTACAATTATTGTCAATTATCAAAGATGCAGATGCTTTAGATCGTTTTAGGTTGCGTCCTGATTCCCTGAATCCTGGATATTTTCGAATTGATTATTCAGAAAAATTGATTAGTCTTGCATGTGTGTTGTCAAAGGTAGAATGGTATGAGTACAAAAATTAACAATATTATATTCAGACAACAGGTATGTTGTTATAAGGATACACATTTGTGTATTGATGATATTAATGGTGTGCAAATTAATGGAAAATTGAAGTTAAATTGGAATCCAATTAGTAAGTCGGTTCGAACAGGTCAAGTTACTTTTTTTAGAATGGACAATCAGTCTCAATTGAGTGTTGATGGAAATTTTGATATATTCTATGGAAACGATGTGCACATATTTAGTGGTGGAAAGTTGGAATTGGATAGTGGGTTTATTAATTCATATGGAAAAATTGAATGCCACAAATATATAAAAATAGGTAAAAATTGTGCAATAGGACCATATACTATTATTCTTGATTCTGACGGACATCAAATATTGGGTAAATGCAATACAGCCGAAGTGATTATTGGAAATAATGTATGGATTGGTGCTAGAGTCACTATATTAAAAGGAGTTCATATTGGAGATGGCGCAGTTATTGCTGCAGGAACTATTGTAAATAAAGATGTACCAGCTAGATCTTTGGTTGCTGGTAATCCAATGCATTTGATATGTGATAATGTTGAGTGGAACAATTAGTTGATAATGTTGGAGTAGAAGATATTTAAGATAGAGTAAGATTTGCTTTTGGTGTAAAAATGTAAAAACAAAGGAGAAAGTAACATTAGTGATTAAAATTGTAATAGAGAATATTGTGGTTGGTATAGAAACAATGGAATTAAAAGACATAATTTCCATTTTGATAGGTGCGATATCTTTAGCTGTTGCAATTGTTACTGCATATAATACTAAAAAGATATCAGATATTCAAAGAAAAAAAGAAATAACTAAGATAGATAATTCTGAAAATAGGTTGGCAGTATCTCTTAATACATATATGACAATTTATAATCATCAGAAAGATATTGTGATGAAGATATTTAGCTTTGAAAATAGAGAAAAATTCCTTTACAAAATTATGGATGTTAATGATTTGGAGATGATAGCATATATTGAGGAAATTGTGCATATGAGTCAAGAGAGTATAAGTACATATATTAATACAACGGAACATGAATTGAATTGCGAAGAAATCAAGAGATTACAAGATTTCTCAAGTAAGTTGAAAAATTTTTTTATATTAGTAATGAAGTTAAAGATAAGGCACGACAGGAACAAAAGAGAGTATTAGATAATAAGATAAGTTTCAAGAAGAAAAAAATTATTTAACGGTTTCTGATTATTCAAATCAAATTATAGCAGGATTGCCTTACAACATGCGAATTATGGATAATAACTCGATAGACTTATTAAAATGTATTTCTATCTTTGATAAAAACATTCAAGAGGATTGGCATGAAATAGAACGCTGTATCAATAAATAATAAAGAAAAGAGAAAGTAAGATGGATAATAAATTAATATTAGTTAACGAAGAAGATGAGGAAATAGGTTACTGTAAAAAAATGAATGCACATATAAATGAATATTTACATAGAGCATTTTCGTTGTTTATATATAATAAGACAGATAATAAACTACTTATACATAAACGTGCATTGGGGAAATATCATTCGGGTGGTTTATGGACAAACTCATGTTGTTCACATCCAAGATATGGAGAGAATTTAATTGATTCTGTTATCCGTAGAACTAAGGAAGAACTCGGTTTGGATATAAATTCTTATATAGATAATTTGAGGGAAGTCGGTAAATTCCATTATTACAAAAAATTTACTGATTGTGCTGAAAATGAAATTGATCATGTCTTTATGCTTACCATATATAAACAACCAATGTTAGATGTTGATCCAGACGAAATTGATGATATTCAATGGAAAAATATTAATGAAATCGTACAGGAGTTAGAGGAAAATCCAGATCAGTTTACAGCATGGTTTCCACAAGCATTTGAGTTATTTGTAAGCACCTTAAAACATGGTGTAGTGTATAATACTGTAGTCAACTAATATATTGAAACGATCAAGACATCAAGAAGGCATACGCTATGAAAAGAAGAATTCGGTTATGGCTGATACTATTTGTGGGCACTGAAGCAAGTGCAATTATTTACAACATTGCCGAGATTGCAAAGACCAATAATCGGGAAATTTTAAGCACAAAAATTGATAGATGAAATAAACAGAAAAATTAACAGGTAACATAAAATCGCCCTCAAGTCGAGAAAAACAAAATACATTCAATCGGCTTCAGGAAAATTTTGAGCGATTTGTCAAGACTTTTTTGACAAAGAATGAGAAGAAATAAAAATGGAATTGGTTATAGGTCTGAAGATTCCGAGAGGATGTCTAAATGAAGGAGGAGACAAAATGTATTGTTACAAATGTGGAAAACAGATAGCAAATAGTGCTGTCTTTTGCAGTTTTTGTGGTGAAAAAATACAAACACACCAAATCATTTCTAAAACAACCGGGGAATATGATAGAGAGGCTATCAAGATATATTTGAATAATCTTTTACGATTGGAAAATGCTAATGAAGTATTACAATACGAACTGGCTCGATTAGATGATGAATATCGATACATAAAAAATAACAACTATTATGCTACATATATATTACTAGATCATTTAAAAGAACATACGGTAGAAGATGAATGTTGTCATTTTTATTATGATGGTAAAGATGTTTATATTGCTGTTTGGTCACCTTATAATACTCCGATTTATACTGGAAGATATTTAAAAAAGTGTCATAATTGGATAAAAATAGACAATTATAAAGATATTAATAATTTAAACAATTGGCTTGTTTACAGAGGAATTTCCAATTTTCCCAAAAAAATAGAGATTAGAAAACGTTTCTTTTCAAAGCTAGAAGAATTTAAGGCTATTGCTCCTGTAAAGTTTAAAGAAAATATTGCAAGTCTAAAGAAAAATAGTGATTCCTATAATAAACTTAGCACGGACCAAAAAAAAGCATCTACAATGTTGCAAAAAGCTTATGATATAAATATAGTTCCTGTACAATTTAGAAATATTTATGCAATTTATTATTTGAGTAATTTTATGAATACGTCTATGGAAACTTTTAGCTCAGCACTTCTTCATTTAGACTTAGATGAAATTAAATCTAAGCTGGACGAAATTATTTCAAATCAGCAAAGTATCATTTTAAAGATGGCTGTTCTAGAGTCTCAGAATAGCGAACTGTTAAGAAAAAATCAAAAAATGTTAAGTAGATTGTCTTCTATTGAACAAAATACAGAATTAGCTGCTGTCTATTCTAATATAGCAGTTACTAATTCTGAAGCCTGTGCATGGTTTAGTGCAGCGACATTTTTTAATCAATACTTGAATTGAATTTTTTAATACATTGAGCTGATCGTTTTTTAGTCTGAAATGTAAACAACACATTCGCTGCCTAGAATTTTAATATAATTCATATAAAATTCAAACAATTAGTTGATTTTTAAAGAGGGTTTTAAATTTTCAACTACACATATTCATATGAACTGATTTTTGGATATATCGAGACGTTCTACAATACAGTCCGGCTGTTCACATTCACGTGTTCTGTAATATGTCTTATATATGAATTTTGTCAGAAAAAATAGCTTAGAAAAGAGAATGTTAGCCTATATGCTTCATGATGCATTGGTGGTCTTCGCAGAAAGGCGGATTATAAATATGAAAAAGAAAATATGTTTAATATGCTTTTTGATTGTAGTTATTGGAATTTTGTCAGTAATTGTATATTTTCGTAAAAATACCGGTATCAGGGAAAAAGATTTTAATAATTATATTACTTATGACGATAAAATTCTAAAAAAAGAAAGCGAATATTTTAATGAGAATGGGTATGTAGAAAAGGATGATATTCCTCAATTGTTAAGTGATGTGGAGAATATTATAAAAAGTGGAATAAAAGACGGTACAATTGAAGAATATGTTAGAGATTCAGATAATAATAATATTTATATTAAATTTTCAAGTGGAATTAATTACTTATTTATTCCGTTTGAAAAGGATAAATTAAGCAATGGAGAAAGTGCGAAAATCCTAACAGTGGAACCAAACGCTTCTACATATGCTGTAAATATGTCTTATTTAATGACATTTATCGATAAGTATGCTAATGATTTTGAATATAAAGGATCGTTTCAGCCAACTGCAAATGCAAACTTAGTAAAAACGAATTATAGGGATATGTACGAATATAATGATAAATATGCATTAAAAGATAAAGAAATAACTTTGGATTCATTAAAAAAATGGGGAAATAACAAGATTATTATCTTCGAGGGGCATGGTGGTTATAATTCAAAGCTACATTCGTGCTTATCTACAGGGCAGAGTTTTTTTGGATTTGAGGATTTTAGCAAATACAAAGAAGACATAAGAACGGGAAATATTGTGCTTTCATCGTTTCCACAAATTGGAGAAACAGGAATTCCATATTCTCCTGTTAGAAAATATTTAATTACGAGTAAATTTGTTGAAAATTATTTTGAAGAAATGGATAAATCTTTGATATTTTTAGGGGCATGTTATTCTGGGAAGGATGATGTTTTAGCAAAAGCATTACTTGACAAAGGGGCAGATGTTGTATTGGGATATACTGATACTACTTCGATGGAATATGAAATGATGACGAGAACAATGTTTTTTTATGCACTATCTTACATAGGTAAAGAAAACGAAAGCTATACAGTTACTCAGGCACTGAATTATGCAAAAAATATTGTGGGTTTAAGTGATTCATTTGGAAAATCTGATGCAAAATTAGTATGTTTTTCAAAAGATAAAATAGAAGAAAGATATGCGTTAGATGGAATTAAGGAAACTCCATTAATTGTTCCTATATTAGGAAAAATAACAGAGATAAGTGAATATCTAGAAAATTATGTAGAATTGGTTAATAAACTTAATATGAAAGAGACGGATTCGTGGCAATTTTCGGATTCTAATTCATACACTGTAGATAATTTCTACTTGGAATGGAAAGACAATACCTTTAGTATGAAAAATGAAGGGGCGTCTAATGTAGAATTGTATGGAACTAATCTTGGTGATTCCATCGATCAGGCAAATGAAGTTTTACAGAATAATTCTTGGACGTGTACGTTTACTAGTAATGAGATGCAAAAATATGTGACATCGATTGCTGGAAAACCGTACTTACTTAATATTTATCTAACTGATAGAAAAATTGTTTCGTGGTATTTAAACAATTGGATAGAAGAAGAACGACCGATAGTTGTTGAAAATTCAGAAAATACAGAGAGTAATTTTGACGAAGATGATACTAATAAAGCAGTAAATGATAATGTAGAATATGAATATAAGTCTGGAGAATTGCTCTCTGATTTCACAATTACAGGAAATCAAGCATATTTAGGGTTTTGGCATGATTATGGCAGGTCTTCATCGGATGAAGACTTTATTTTCGAATGGATCGACGGTCAAAATGAATATGAAGTTATAGGTAATAGATCTGGAAAAAAATTTAAACTCACATTTGAACAAAATGCAAATGAAATGCAAATTGTTGCGACATGTGTAGAGGACGAATATTATTCATTAATTAACGCAGTATATATAAAAAAATAGAAGAATTAATGGATTGTGGCATATAAAAATCAAGATAGTAATATGGTTTAGTCTTAAATTCCACAAATTTTGCACCTAAAATTTGTGGAATTTAAGATTTAATATAATCCATATGATTCAAAAACTAGTATGTATTTTGAGTTACAAAAAAGGTAAGCGCTTAAATTTTAGACACGGATACAAAAATCCCCGGCTGCATTTTTGCGACCGGAGCACCTTGACAATTCACGTATGATTGATTATTGATTGGAGTCATTTGCACGACGTTTGATTTCGGATTTAACATCTTTGTTCCATGGGGCAAATCTATCCAACTCCTCATCACTCATCCTATCATTCGGGAGCTTTTCCAGAAGATAGGTTAGATAGTGATAGACGTTTACTCCATTTGCTTTTGCCATTTCTACCATTGTATAGACGATAGCACTGGCTTGAGCACCGTTTGGAGTATCACAGAAAGCGTGTAACAACAAGGGCTATTATGTAGTAGACGCAGATATTGAAAAGTTCTTTGACAATGTAAACCAAGAA
>NZ_CAKVKB010000070.1 GCF_934754915.1 uncultured Clostridium sp. | reverse complement strand
AAGAAAGAAAAAAGCTCTTGAAAAAGAAGCTAAAGCCAAGCAGAATGAAATAAAAAAAGTTGAAGATGAAATAAGCAAAAATGAAGAAAAACTTGGAATGCTTCAAGAAGATTTATGTAAAGAAGAAATTTACTCCAATCCTTCAGAAAGTGAACGTGTAAATAAAGAAATTAAAAATGTTCAAGAAATCATTTCTCAGTTATATGAAAAATGGGAAGAACTTTCATTAGATGAATAAAAAATCAAAATAAATTTTTTCACCAAATTATCCACAGAATCAATGAATTATTATACATATTTTATTGATTCTGTGGATAAAATTGTTATTTAGTTCCTGATGAACCAAATCCATTTGCCATTCTTTCTGTATCTGATAATTTATCTGTTTCTATAACATTTACTTTATAAACAGGTTTTATTACCATTTGTGCTATTTTCATTCCTTCTTCAATAATAAATTTTTCATTTCCATGATTTATTATTATAACTCCAATTTCACCTCTATAGCCCTCATCAATAGTTCCTGGACTGTTCAATGTAGTTATTCCATTCTTTAATGCAAGACCACTTCTTGGTCTTATTTGTGCTTCTGTATTTTTAGGAAGTTCAATCTGTATTCCTGTATGAACTAAACCTCTTTCCCCAGGATTAAGTACTAATTTTTCTACTGCATATAAATCAAGACCTGCATCTCCTTCATGAGCATAATTAGGTATTATTGCTTTTTCACTTATTTTTTTTATCTTTAATGTATACTCCATTTATTTACACCTTCTTTTTGTTTTTTGTGATTATTTTTTTAACATTATCTATGTTATGATGTTAAAGTTGCATCTAAAATTTATCTAAACATATAAAAACATCAACAAAATCTTGGCAATATTTCATCTTTAATATAAATTGTATATTATCAATTGCAACATATATAGATTATAACTTAATAATATATAAAAAATCTACATCAAATACTAATAATAAATGATGTAGATTTTACAATTTAATTATGTTTACTCTTAACTATATTTTTCTTAAGCTTATTAACTACCAATATTTTTTCTTTTTTGTTATTACAATTTATAGTAATTTCATTCCAGTTAATATATTTAGGCTTTTCAAAATATTCTTTATCAATAATTTCAATTATTCTATATGCTCCCTCTTCTATATTTGAAAATACAACTTCTCCAGATTTATCTGTCACTTCAGATTTAATTAAAATTGGTGATAATCCATTTATTTTATACAGGTTTATTTTTACGCCTTTCAATATTTCTTGCTTTCCATAATCTATTATAGCTTTAACCACTATTTTACCACTATTAAAATTTTCTTCAGGTGGTTTATTATCACTTATTTCGGAATTACAACATAAAGCATCTTCATTTTTCATCTCTTCACTTTGTATATCTTCTTTTTGAATTTCCATACATGAATCGTGTTCTAAAATTTCAAATATGCAATTATCATCATTACATTCATAATATTTTATCTTATTATCTCCAGCAGATAAGTTGACCTTTAAATCACAATTTTTATTTACTGTCTGTTTATCTTCATTCATAAAAGTATCCTTTCCAAATTGAATTTCTATAATATACTATGGCTTGAAATACTTTTATGTGATTATTAATATTTTTATTCAAATATCGGAATTCCCATATCTGCAAAGAAATTAAGCTGATTTAACTCAATTGAAGTAAATTCTTTTTTATTGACTGAAACAGATGCATATATAATTGCTAATATAACACCATTGCATATTACAGGAGTAATACAAACTGATTTCCAATCAGGAATTCCAAACTTATCTTTTTTCACCTTTATATTATTCCAATCAATCTGATATATTCCTTTCATTTGTGCTATAACTCTATATACAAGCTGAAAATTAAATTTTTCATTCTTATTCCATCCATCTTTAGATCTATCTTTATTTAAAATATTTATAATCATTCCATTCTTTATTATGAATAACGCTATATTTTCACACTCTATAATCTGCATTATTTTCAATATAAAATTGTACATTTTTTTCTCTTTGGATTCTTTACTTTTTACTATTAATGATACTTCCTTTATTATAGACATAAAATTAAGATCTTTTGCTGTATTTCCTGTTAAAACTCCTGAAAGTTCTGTATTAGTATTTGTGGCTGTAACAAGACCTGTTTCTTCAGACCATAAAACATATCGATTCTTACCTTCATGTTTTGCCCTGTATAATGCTTGATCTGCACGATTTACTATTTCTTCGCTATTCATTCTTTCATGATTGCTCATTGCAACCCCTATACTTATAGTTATTTTTCTTTTGTCTCCTAAAATTTTTGCTTTTTCCACATTACTTCTTATCTTTTCAGCCATTATACATGCTTTATTTTTATCTGCATCAGAAACAAGTACTATGAATTCTTCTCCTCCATATCTTCCAATAATATCAGTCTTTCCTATTGTATTCTCTACTTCTCTTGTCAATTTAATTAATACTTCATCACCAATCTGATGTCCATATTTATCATTTACACCTTTAAAATCATCAATATCAAACATTATTACTGCAAATTCACTCTTATCAATCTGTGAACTGTCTAATAAAAATAACAATGCTTCATCAAGATATTTTCTATTATATACAGATGTAAGTTTATCTAAAGTTGATGTTATTGTTAAATTATACTGTTCAAGAAGAAATGTTAAAAACGGCTTGACTTCTTCAATTTTTTTCTTTGAATCACAATTAATATAATTCATTGCCTTAGTAGATAATAATATCAATTGTCCACTAATACTGTTCTCAACATTTATATGCCTTTCTCTATTTCTTACCTTTACATACATATAGGATTTTATTTCATCTGTTAATATCTCATTATCAAGTTGATTAAGGGTATTTTCACTATTTTCTATTAAGACCACATCATCTTCTGAATCAAATTTCAGCGAAAAATATCTGTCTATTTCATTTTTATCATTTACTCTGTAAGTGCATATAATATTATTTTTCCCTCTATTATTTTCAACAGCAAATACAGCCTTATCTGCTAGTGTTATCCTTGCCATATATTTCATAAGGCTTTCTATATCTTTTACTATATTATTAGAAAAAGTAGAAAACAGTTTATATGAATCACGTAAATCATTATAATAACATTTTTCATATGTGTCTTGCATTAATTTATATATATTTTTATTCTTTAAAATGTTTTTCACACTTATTTCATCAATAATTGATTCTAATTGTTCTAAGTTATCTATCTTATCAACATCTGTATACTTTTCATCAAAACCAATCTTTTCTTTGAGACATTTAATTAAAGATCTTCTTATATTCAAAAACGGTCCATTATTTACATATGTTATTTTATCTTGTTCATTAAGTATATTAATAATATTTAAGTGAATTAATATGGATTCACAAAAATTATTTATAGCTAAAATGTAGCATCTTAATTCCTCATATTTCTCTGCAACAATATTATATAAATCAGCACATACTTTTTTATCAGTAATAACAGTACATAATCTCAAAGCTTTATTTATAAGAAAATTATATGTGTTCCTATTTCTAAACTTAAATTCTAAATAAATATATACTCCCTCTGTATTAAAATCTTTTGGATATTCTTTAACTTCATAAAATAGTTCTTTTGCTGTATCATAATATCCCAAATCTAATATAGATTTTACAGCTGAAATTTTCATTTCTAATTTCACTTTTTGATTTTGAATACTGTTCAATTTTATAAGAAATTCATTATATGTTTTTTTAATGTCTTCATCATTATTACATGTATACAACATTAATTGATAATACATGCATACAGTATTCTTATTATAATATGAAACACTGCCTTTATCTATTTTATCAATGTTTTTATATGCTTCTATATTATTGAATATAAAGATATTATACAATGCTTCTGTTTTACATATATCAACAATATCATCATCTACCAATTGTATTGTTTTCTTCATCTGTTGTATCAATGAATAATATTTAATCGCTAATCTAAGTTTTCCAAGGCCTAAATATACAATACATAGATTAGTGCATAATTCTACTGAATAATAATCTATATTTTCTTCTCTCTCAATATTCAAAGCTTTAATTAATTCTTCTTCTGCTTTTTCATATTGTTTTTCATCGATATATAATTTGGCTATATATATCAATGTACATATTAGTCTTTTATAAAGCTTAATTTTTCTGCTTAACTTTTCTATTCTATAATAACTATCTAGAATAACCTCTATAGGATATCCTTTTTCAAAATCTATACAAGTTTTCAAAAGTTTACATCCTATTATTCCATTATTATTTTTGTTATCTAAAAATATATTTAGTGCTTCTGAAAATAATTTTTCAGCTTTTTCAAATTTAAATATTTTATGATATATAGTTCCAAGAACTAATAAAATCCAACCATAAATATCTTCTTTTATATTATTTTTTTTGCATATCTCTATAGCTTTTTGGGCTGAATTCACAGCTAATTCAAATTTAAACTGAGTTCTATACTTTAGTAACAATGCATAATTATAATATGCCTCTTCTAAAGGCGCATTCATATTATCTAAGTCTTTACGTATATTCTTCAAACAATTTTCTAGTTGTGGTGTAATATATATAGATGAATTAATTTGTATTATTACCATTTCAATCATAGTATATACTTTTGTTTCTATATCATTCTCTTTTATTGCATATTCTCTTGCTTTATTAAAATATTCAAAGCTCTTTTTATGATCTGACAATCTTTCATAAATTTTAGCTGCATATATAGCCGCTTTTATAAAATTATTCTTTGAATATTTCAACACCTTATCATAATAAAATACAGCTTTTTCATATTTATCATGAAGCTCTAAATTTCCGGCATATTCTAATGCATAAATACTTAATATATCAAACTCTCCACATTCCTCAAGATGAAATAAAAATTCTTCTGTATAATAATCTGTTTCATATAAGGTCTGTTTAAGAAGTGCTGCTGCTTTTTTATGCATAATTCTCTTTTCATCGCTGTCTAATTTCAAACATAAAATATTTCTCAATAAATTATTTGAAAAACCAACAAGCATACCTTGATCACTTATTTTATCTATAAGGTATCCCTTATGTTTTAATTCCTCATAAATATGAATATTATAAGGTTCAGTAATTATATCCTCTAATATCATAATTTCAGGCAAAGGAGTTTCATATATTGACAACATTCTCAATATCATTATCTCATCATCATTTAAAGAAGCCATACTAATTTCTAATTTTTCCTCTAAAGTTTTAGGAATCTTAATATCTTTAACGTCAACACTTGTTGTCCATTCTCCACTATCTTTATTAAAATATAAAATATTGTTATTATACAATTCCTTTATTACCTCTTTTATATATTGAGGATTCCCTAATGTTTCAGAATATATTTTGGATGACAGACTTTCTATATTCCTGTTTGTATTTAATATATTCTTTATCATCTTTGTAGTATCATATTGATTAAACAAATCTATTTTATATTCTTCATATTCATATACTTCTTTAAATTCATGGATATATCTCAAAAATGAATCATCACAACTACTCTCATTAAATGAAAATATTATCATTAAATTTTCCAATTCTTTTTCAAAACACGCCATATATCTTATAAATTTTTTTAAAATATCAGGTTTTTTATCTAAATCATCTACAATATATATTAGAATATTTGAACTTGTATATTCTCTCATGAATTTTCCTACTCTGTTCATGAGTTGAAGCTGTTGATTTTTTTCTATTTCAGAAATACTGTCTTCTTTATTTTCTATACATATATCTATAAATTTCTTTATATAAATTTCATACTTTTCATAAATCTGTTTATCACAAACCTTCTCTATATATTCAATTATATTTCTTAATGTCTCATAATTTGAATTTCCAATAAATTCATCTATATACAAATCGGTTACAAAGTACTTATTTTCCAGCATATATTTTATTTCATTTAATAATCGTGTTTTTCCGCTTCCATCATCACCATTAAAAGAAATAATCTTATATTTTATTTTTCCATCTAATATATTTTTATAATTTTTATCTATTATTTTAATCTCTTCATCTCTTCTAATAATATCAATATCTTCTTCTAATACATTTAATATATTATCTAAAAAAAATATATAATTTTTGTTCAATTTATCATTTATATATTGAATAAAATCATATAAATTATATTTTTTATTTATTATATGGTTCTGATCAAATTTCTTTTTTATATCTTTTAATCCAAAGGAAACATTCTCTAGTTCATCATCAGTAAATATTTTATAAAAAAATTTTAACACTTCATTTATATTGTCTTTTACATTTACAGATTCATCATTATTCTCAATATTATAAGGATATGGCAATTCCTTCTTTGAAATATTTATAAGAGTCACTTTATTTATCTCATTTTGAAGTATATTGTTTATTTTCACATGCACTCTTTTATCTTTTTTATCTAAAAAAAGAATCATATCTTTATATGTTATATCTTCAAAAATATATCCCTTTGTATTTAGTGTATTTATTATAGCGCATAATTCCATAAATATATCCAGTTTTTCTTCTAATGCACAGGATTTCATATATGATTGTACATTTATATAATTATCTACATATTCCATTAAATAGCCATATTGATACTTGTCTAACTTTATTCCATCCATATTGTGTATTATTTCTATATTTATTAAGTTCACTACATTTGAACAATTAAAACTCTTTATAGTCTTGAATTTACTTAATAAATATTCACGTGTCTTTTCATATGTAAAATCATTTTTTAGTATACTAAAAATATATCTATTATCAGTTTCATATTCTTTAACAATATATTTACAATAATTTTCTTCATTATTTATTTCATTTTCGATTAAATATCTATTATTGATGTTTCTCATAATAATCATCTCTTTTCCTAGAGGTTATTCATCACAACTATTATAGTTAAATTATACCATATAATATTTTTTTTCCATAGTACATAATATTTCATATTCAAAATTGCTTTAATAGTTATATCTTAACTAAAATTTAATTATTAACATAAACTATAAAAAGATAGTTATCTGCATATAATATATATATTCCAATTAACAATTGACAATAAAGATTAAAATCTTTTCAATATTTCTTTGATTATTATTTAGTCTAATTATTGGAACATATATATTATAAATTTTTTATATTTATGTATATAAATTCGAATTTAGATCTAATTTTAATTTTGCAACAACATATATTATTTATTTCCATAAAAAATTTATGAAGGTGATTATATGAAATTCAAAAAATTCAATAAGTCAATTATTTCTCTTGTAATATGTATAATAATATCTTTAGTGCAATTTATTATGCCTCTATCTTCCTTCGCAGAAGATAATAATCAAAACATTTGTAAAGTAATATATTTAACATTTGATGATGGTCCTGCTGGAAAAGTTACAAATAATATTTTAGATGTACTTAAAGAAAACGAAGTAAAAGGAACATTTTTTTTGATAGGTTCACAAATCAAAGGTCAGGAAGATTTAGTTAGAAGAATTCATAATGAAGGTCACTCTATAGGATTACATAGCATGACCCATAAAAAAAATTGTTTATATTGTTCAAATGAAAATTTTCTTAAAGAAATGTTAGACACTCAAGAAATTATAAATTCAGTTATTTCAATAAAGCCAAATATATTACGTTTCCCTTTTGGGTGTAATAATAATACATATAAAATTTCTCAGTCCATGATAGACCTTCTTCATGAAAATAACCTTAAAATATATGACTGGAATATTGATAGTGGTGATGGAGCTTCTCCAAATTCTGACCCATCAATATTTATAAAGAATTCAAAAAGCGATAAAGAACGTGTAATACTTCTTATGCATTGTTCATACTTAAGCAAAAATTCAGTGAAAGCATTACCTGAAATTATAAAATATTATAAAGACAATGGTTATGAATTCAAAGTCATAGATGAAAATACTCCAGAAGAATTTCATTTTATAAAACATAAGTAATTAATATATTAAAAATAGGTCTGTATCATAAAAGATTACAGACCTATTTATATATTCTCTAAATTATTACATTGAATAAGCACCAGTAATTCCTATTGTTTTTTCAACAGCTTTATATAGTATAAATCCTAATATAAAATTTAAAACTACTGTTGGTAACACAACTGCAACAAACATTGTTTGTAGAGCACTGGCTGGAATTCCCCCAAGTAAAAAGTAAACTGTTATAAATAATGAACCACTTATTAATGTTCCAAATGGTAATAATACAAGCATTTGTTGTGCTTTACTTAATTTTTCACGTAATGGTATTAATGCAAAATATACAATATTTGTAGTAACAAATTTATCTATTATATTTGGTAATTGTCCACCTGGAGCTTTTGTTGTAAGTGCTGCAAATATTCCAACTATCAAACCACATATTGCACAAGTTTTATAGTCTTTATTATAAACTATTATAATAAATAACATTGCTAAAGATAAATCTGGCTGCATTGTTGGTGAAAATAATGGTGTTATATAATGGAGAATTGCTCCTATTGCTATTAATATTGCATTTGTTGTCATTCTTTTTGTATTAAAATTTGTATTCATAATAAAATCCCTTCTTCATATAAAATTAATTCATTACTTTTTAATTATTTTTTATTACAATTCTCTTTCATAACATAAATATCAACCCCCACTGATTAAATCAGTTAGCAGTTTGGAGCTGGCAGTAATTTGAATAACTTTATTTTGACAGGCGATTTAAAAAATCAATAAAAAAACGCCCTATTTATAATAAATAGGACGGATATTCCGCGTTGCCACCTAAATTGTATTTCTTTAAAAATACCACTCAACTTCAAGTACTAACATACTCTATTCGCTATAACGTGCGACATACGGCTCAACTACTTTCTAAAAATAGATTTCATATCACTTCTCAGAGGCCCATTCACCATTAGCTACCGTGCTGGAATCTCACCATCTCCAACTCTCTTTGACATTACATTATGACTACTCTTCCTCGTCTTAGAATTTAATTTATATTTATATAATATCCCTATTAAGGAAATTTGTCAACATTTTTATATTGTTCTTCCAACAAAATTTACAATTTCATTAAAAAGTCTAGGTTTACTGAAATAATATCCTTGAATAAAATCACATGAAATAGCTTTAAGATAATCTACCTGTTCCTTTTCTTCAACACCTTCAGCAACTACTTCAATTCCTAATTGATGGGATAATTTTATAATGCTCTCAACTATGCATTTTTGCTTTGGATTATTGCATAAATCTATTATAAAACTTCTATCAATCTTCAATACATCAATAGGCAATTTTGTCAAATAACTCAATGAAGAATATCCTGTTCCAAAATCGTCTAATGCTATAGTTATTCCCATAGATTTAATTTCTTCTAAAATTCTGAGATTTTTTTCAAAAGACTTCATAAACATGCTTTCTGTTATTTCAAGTTCAATATATCTTGTAGGTATTTGATATTTTTGTATTAATTTTTTCAAAACAGATACAACAATGTCTTCTTGAAATTGAACTTCCGATAAATTTACAGCAACTTTAAAATCATCATCTCCTTGAGCTATAAGATACTTTATTTTTCTAAATACCTCTTCAAGGACAAAATTTCCAATTGGAACAATCATTTTAGATTCTTCAGCAATAGGAATAAATTCTCCTGGACTGATTTCTCCAAACTTTTCATTTTTCCATCTTGCAAGCGCCTCAAATCCTCTTACAGTAGAATCTTCTAACAGTATTTTAGGCTGAAACATAACATATATTTCTTGCTTTTCTAATGAAGTTCTAAGTTCTTTATGAAGTTTATATTCTTTAACTATCTTATCTCCAAATTCATTATTAAAAAATCTATATTTGTTTTTTCCGTTCTGCTTCGCTTCATACATTGCAATATCCGCATTTTTAAGAAGCAATGTATAATCAACACCATCTTCAGGAACTAATGCAATTCCCATACTGATTGTTAAATATATTTCTTTTTGAGGATATTTAAATACATCAAATATTTTTGTAATTATATTTAATATTTCTTCCTTATTCTGTATATTCATTTGAAATAATATGAATGTATTTCCACTATATCTGCACATCAATACATCATCATCTAATGAATTTCGTATTTTATAACTTATATCTTTCAACAACTCATCTCCAAATTCATGTCCAGAGGAGTCGTTTACATGCTTAAAATCGTCTATATCAAAAAGTATTAATGCTGCTTTTTCATTATTCAAAATTATTTCTTTTATACTACTTTCTACTTCATTTTTAAATTGATCATAAATTGGCAATAATGTTATTTTATCATATTCTGTAAACTTATCTATCATTATATTGCCACACTTCTCAATTCTACTTATTTCCCCCTTAACCATATGCAACAATCCTTTATCTAATAATTTATTACTTTTCTTTGTTATTGTCTTTTGCCAGTGATGCAATTAAAGCTGCTGCTGCAACCATCAATGTAATAACCTTACCTGTTTTTTTTATTTTCATAATATCAATCCTCCCATAAAACTTAGAAATTTACTTAAATTGATTTGATTCTATATTATACTCATAATTAATATCTTTTAGTTTATTTTTTAACAATTCTATATCAAAAGCAAAATCATTGCACAATAAATCCAATGAACTATATTCATCTCTAAGCTTTGTATTTATAAAACTAAGTAAAATTACAGGATCCATAGTTTTCATTTCTTCATTTGTCATAAGATATTCTCCTTAGATTTTATTATTATGATTAATTATATATATATTCCAATGTATAATCTACAATTTACAATGAAAGATAAATCTTTACAAAATCTCATCATTCATTGTAAATTGTCAATTGGAACATATATTAAAAATACTTTATTAAGTTAATCATAACATTTTATATTCAAATTATATAATATATATTTTAATAAATATAATATAACATATATTTACATATTAATAAATACCTATGATTTTATTCCTCATCATACACATCTAAAAAAGATATTTTTTTATCACCTTTCTGCCATCCTAAGATTCCATCCATGCTTACATTTTCAGCAGCTTTAAATATTGATTTTTCAACACCATCAAAATTTTCTTTTAATTGTTTTATAAGGTCCTTTATCTCATATCTCTTATTTCCAATCTTCTCTGCTGCAACCATACATGCGCAATTTAAAGGCCATATTCCTGCATTGTTTATAAATCTCTTTATATATTCTTCTTCTATAAAATACATTGGTCTTATAAGTTCAAGATTTTCAAAATTCTTAGCTTTTAATTTAGGCATCATTGTTTTAAAATTTCCTGCATAAAGTATATTGAGCATTGTTGTTTCAATTACATCATTATAATGATGTCCTAAAGCAAGTTTATTACATCCAAATTCCTTTGCCTTTGCATATAAAGATCCTCTTCTCATTCTTGCACAAAGATAACATGGATAATCTTTAGCCATTTTATCTACAACATTAAATATTCCAGAATCATACATATGTATTGGAATCTCAAGATATTCACAATTTTCTATAAGTAATTTTTTTATATCTGGATGATATCCAGGATCCATAGCTAAAAAAACTAAATCAAATTTTACCTGCCCATGTCTTTGAAGTTCTTGAAGAAGTTTTGCCATAAGCATACTGTCTTTACCACCAGATACACCAACTGCTATCTTATCACCTTCTTCTATAAGTTTATACTCTTTAACAGCCTTTACAAATTTAGACCAGATATGTTTTCTATATGTTTTTACAATGCTTCTTTCAATATCCTTTAAAGGTTTTTTTTCACCCTCTGGAATAATTCTTGGACATCCTTTTCCTGCAATTGTACTCATTTATTTTTCACCTCATCATTTTACTGAAATATCAAAAAGCCTCAGCATATTACTAATATTTATTGTAATACATATTTCTATAAAAGTTTATACTGAACAAACAATATTTACAAGTATTTTTAAATTTATTTGTAAATCTTAAAATATATATTACAAAATTAAGATTGCATCTAAAATTTTACCTTTTATTGTGAATTGTGCATTACAAATATTATCATTTTCTTATTTTTCTATAAATATATATTTATTTGCTTCTATTTTTTTTATTCTGCTTTATAATAATATATATAATTTAAAATCCTCAAATAATCAAACAGGTGGTAATTATTATGATTGAAAAGAAAAAACTTTACAAAGATGTTTCAAGAAAAAAAGTATGCGGTGTTTTAGCTGGCTTTTCTGATTATATTAATGGTGATGTCACTTTAATAAGAGTTTTATTTGTTCTTATATCAATTGAATTTTTCCCAGCTGCTGTTCTAGCTTACTTCATCTGTGCATTGATAATGCCTGATAAAAAAGAAATTTTTAATGATATTAATTGAGTTCTGTAATATATATGATAAAATATTACGTGATAATTTAAATAAAACATACAAACATATATTTTTATTAACAAAAGATTAAATTGGAGGTTTTTTTCAGTGGAAAACAAAATAAGAAAAAAGACATTGTCTGTACGCCAGCTCACCATGATTGGAATGCTTTCTGGAATCTGTATATTTTTAGGATTGACTGGATTAGGTTTTATCCCACTTCCAACAATGAAAGCGACAATAATGCATATTCCAGTTATAATTGGAGGTATTGTTGAAGGTCCTATAGTAGGTGCTCTTGTAGGTCTTGTTTTTGGATTGTTTTCAATGTATCAGAATTTCACAACACCTACTGCCACATCTTTTATTTTTTGGAATCCTATAATAGCTATAATTCCAAGAATATTAATAGGTATTGTTGCTTTCTATGTATATGATTTAATATATAAAAAATTAAAAAAACAAGGTCTCAGCATTGCTATTGCAAGTCTTTTGGCGAGTTTTACAAATACTGTATTGGTTTTAACTCTTGCATATTTATTCTATGCTCAAAAATATACAGATGCTTTAGGTATTAATCCAGATATAGCTGCTTGGGGTATAGCTGGTATTGGTATTACAAATGGAATTCCTGAAGCTATTGTAAGTGCTGTTATATGCATTCCTGTTATTACTGCGATTTTTAAAATTAAAAAAAATTAAAATGTAAAAAGCAAGTATTTCAATTTACTTGCTTTTTTATATTTATTTATAATAAAATTCATTTTTTTACTTTTTTATTTTTTTATTACTATTATTCCTCACATTACATAGATTATATTTTTAAAAAATACACACAATAATACTGCAAAGCAAAAAAGAATTGCTTAGCAAATAAACCTACATTCAAAGGAGGAATATATTATGTCAAAGAATTCAGCATTAGTACCAGAAGCTAAACAAGGATTATCAAAATTTAAAACTGAAGTAGCTAATGAAATGGGAGTTCCATTTACAGATTATAACGGAAACCTATCTTCAAAACAATGTGGAAGCGTTGGAGGAGAAATGGTTAAGAGAATGGTACAACAATACGAATCTGGCATAAAATAACAATCCGTAGTAATGTACCAAAAAAGAGTTATTCATTATGAATAACTCTTTTTCCAGTTTCAATTTAAAAAATAGTTTCTCAATTCAGAATTGAGAAACTATTTTTAAATTATTCAATTACTTTTTCTGCTGATAAAACAGGCTGTATTGTTATTTCATCCCCATCTCCATCAATTTCTACTTTAGAGCCATAAGTAACATCACCTTTAATTATCATTCTTGCCAATTTATTTTCCAAAATATTTTGTATATATCTCTTAAGTGGTCTTGCTCCATAATGAGGATCATAGCCCTCTCTTGCCATTATTGTTTTAGCTGCATCAGTAACTTCCATTGTAATATTTTTATCTTTTAATCTTCTTGATACATCCTTTAAGAAGATATCAATAATCTTCTTAATACCACTTTCAGTTAATGGCTTAAACATTATTATGTCGTCTACCCTGTTCAAAAATTCTGGTTTAAATCTACTCTTTAATATAGTCATTACTTTAGATTTTATATCTTCTTCAACATGGTCTTCATTTTTATTTTCAAGAAGATATTCACTACCTATATTTGATGTCATTATAATTATAGTATTCTTAAAATCAACAGTCTTACCTTTATTATCAGTCAAACGTCCATCATCAAGAATCTGAAGGAATATATTAAATACATCTTCATGTGCTTTTTCTATTTCATCAAATAAAATTACACTATAAGGATTTCTTCTTACTGCTTCAGTTAACTGACCACCTTCATCATATCCTACATATCCTGGAGGCGCTCCGACTAATCTAGATACAGAATGTTTCTCCATATATTCAGACATATCAATACGTATAATATTTTCTTCACTATCAAATAGATTTCTAGCTAAAGTCTTTGCTAATTCTGTCTTACCAACACCAGTAGGTCCAAGGAATATAAATGATCCTATTGGTCTGTTTATATCTTTAAGCCCTGCTCTTGCTCTAAGAATAGCATTAGTAACAGATTCAACTGCTTCTCCTTGTCCTATTACACGTTTGCTCATGTCATCTTCAAGTCTTAATAATTTTTCTCTTTCACCTTCAAGAAGTCTTGATACTGGAATTCCAGTCCACTTTGCAAGAACCTGAGAAACTTCTTCTTCAGTAACTTCTTCTTTTAATAGTGCACCTTCATAATTTTCTTTTGCTGCTGCTTCTTTTTCTTTTATTTCTTCTTCAATCTTAGGAATTACACTATATTGAATTTCAGCAACTTTGTTGTAATCAAAATTTCTTTGAGCTTCCTCTATCTGTCCTCTTGCTTCATCTAACTTGCTCTTTAATGTCTTAACTGCTGTTATATTTTCTTTTTCTTTAGTATACTTAGCAGTCATTTCATCGTTTTTCTCTTTTAATTCTGCTAATTCTTTTAAAACATCTTCTAATCTCTTCTTTGAACCTTCATCTTTTTCTTTTGATAATGCTTCTTTTTCTATTTCTAATTTAAATATTTTTCTTCTTACAACATCAAGTTCAGTTGGAAGAGAATCTATTTCTGATCTTATCATTGCACCAGCTTCATCAATAAGGTCAATTGCTTTATCAGGCATATATCTATCTTGAATATATCTATCAGAAAGTTTTGCAGCTGCAACTATAGCTGAATCATGTATTCTTATTCCATGATGTATTTCAAATCTTTCTTTTAATCCTCTTAATATTGCAATTGTATCTTCAACACTTGGTTCTTCAACAATTACTGGCTGGAATCTTCTTTCAAGAGCTTTATCTTTTTCAATATATTGTCTATATTCATCAAAAGTTGTAGCACCTAAGCAATGAAGTTCTCCTCTTGCAAGAAGAGGCTTAATTAAATTACCTGCATCCATTGCTCCATCAGTTTTTCCTGCTCCTACAATAGTATGAATTTCATCAATGAATAATAATATTCGTCCTTCACTATGAGAAACTTCTTTTAAAACTGCTTTTAATCTTTCTTCAAATTCACCTCTGTATTTAGCACCTGCAATAAGTGATCCCATATCAAGTGAAAAGATTATTTTATCTTTTAATCCTTCTGGCACATCACCTCTTACTATTCTTTCAGCCAATCCTTCAACAATAGCAGTTTTACCTACACCAGGTTCACCAATAAGAACTGGATTGTTCTTTGTCCTTCTTGAAAGAATTCTTATTGTTCTTCTTATCTCTTCATCTCTTCCTATAACAGGATCTAATTTATGCTTTCTTGCAAGATCAGTTAAATTTGTACCATATTTTGCAAGGGCATCATAAGTACCTTCTGGATCTTGAGTTTCAACTCGCTGACTTCCTCTAACTTCTGAAAGAACTTTTAGAAAATTATCTTTTGTTATATTATATTGTTTTAATATTTTATCAACATCAGTATTTTTGCATAATTCTATGATTGCAAGCATTAAGTGTTCTACACTTACATAAGAATCTTCAAATTTCTTTGAAATCTCTTCTGCCTTTACTAATACTTCTTCTACCTTTCTTGATATATATACATTTCCTAATCCTTCACCAGTTACTTTTGGAAGTCTATCTAAGTCAGCATTTATTGTGCTTATAAGATTTTTTACTGGGACTCCCATTTTAGTAAATATGCTAGGAACTAATCCATCTTCTTGTTCAACCAATGCAGAAAAAAGATGAATCAAATCTATTTGTGAATTAGTGTACTTTACAGCTGTTGCATTTGCATCATTCAATGCTTGTTGTACTCTTAGTGTCATTTTATCAACATTCATATTTTTTCCTCCTTTAAATATATACTATAAAATTATTTTGTATAGTAATATTAATTATTTTTTCCCAATGTAAATTTTTTTAATATATAATCTGATTAATAATATATTTGTAAGTCAAATATACTCATTCAGATTTAATAAATTTTACATCTTTGTTTTTTGTATTTCTTTCTTTAAACATATAATAGCACAAAGGTCAAAGAAAGTCAAAGTTTATTTTAAATTTTTTTTAAAAAATAAATGAAGAATCAAAAGCTTGATTCTTCATTTATTTAAAATATCTAACTATATATATTGCAATATTAAAATTATATTTACAAGTTATCTTACATATATAAAAATATCAAAGAAATCTTAAAAAGATTTCTTCTTTAAATTGTACATTTGTTAATTATAGTATATCTATAAAATTTGACTGTCTTTAAAATAATTTAAGCTCGACACTAAAAATATATCTGGCAAACATTTTTTCTTTATCTTAATGATGAACAATTTAAATATATAATTTTAAGCAGCTTTATTATTAAAGCATATTATACTATTAAATATTATCAAAATAAATCCATAATATATTGGAATGTTACAGCATAATCTATTAAAGTTATATTTTCTTATCTACAGATAAAGCAAGATTAAAATATTTTAATGAATCTATTGTTGCTCCAAGTTTATAATATAAATTTGCCATGTCTATGTATCTCTTTTTTCTTTCTTCTCTCGAACCAAATTTAAATAAAGAATCTAATGATAGATTCATATATTTTTCTGCTTCAATACACTTATCCATTTTCTGAAGTATAGTTCCTTTTAAATAATAAGCCTTTTCAATTAATCTTATATTGTTAGTAACTATAGCCATGTTAAGTGAATCTTCAGCTATTCCATAAGCAACTTCATATTCTTTATTTGCTATTAATATTTCTGTACATGAATTTAAAAATTCAACACTTTTTTCTTCATTATCTTTTGGAAATATTTCTATTCCTGATTCAATTTCAGCTATAGCTTTTTCCTTTTCTCCTACTTCAAAATAATACTTTCCATAATCTCCGTATGATTTTGCTAGAGATATAGGATTATGTTTTTCATACTCATATGCTTTCTTTTTATATTCATCAACACAATCCTTACCTAGTTTTATACATACATTAGTATATATATGATATATTTTTCCTTTTACTTCATGAGATTTTAACTCTTCTACATCATCTATTATCTCACTTAATATAGCATAAGCTTCATCAAATTTATGTATGTTCTGATAGCATATAGCTTCATTATAAGCTATAAAACAATAATCAGCTCTATCATATTCTTTTTTCTGAAGCATCATTTCACGAAGTTTTCCATAATAAGATATAGCTTCTATATATTCTTTATTATACAAGAAGTATCTTGCCATATCTTTAAAATAAATTATTGTGTTTTCTTCAGTATTGTCTCTTTGATATAAATCATAATACTCAGAAATTATTAATTGAATATTTTCCATTTTATTTTCTTCAATATAATATGTAAATAAAATATGTATAAGTTCAAATGCTAAATTATAATACTCATATTTAGTTGCATAGCTTAAATTATCTTTAAGTTTTTCCTCAACGTCTTCATCCGATGAAATATTCTTTTTTATCAAAGCAAGATTATTAGTTATCTGTTCATATACGTCCTCTATAAGATAATTTAAATCTATTTCTATTTTTTCAGCTATATATTCAAGCAATTTCCTATCAGCTTTAGCTTTTCCGTTTTCAATACAGCTCATTTTCGCTATTGAAATCTTATCTTCGCATAATTCCTTTAAGGTAATTCCTTTAAATATTCTAGCCCTTTTTATTTTCTCACCAGTAGATAGTATTTCCATGTATATCACCCATTTTAATTATTTGTTTTTTACTTTTTCTGCCTGTCTAAAAAGTTCAATTCCTTCATTCAAATAGTACTCTGCTTCTGATTCATTCTTTTTATCCATGAAGTACTTTCCAATTCTCATTGCTAATTCACCAGCTTTAGATAATCTTCCATTTTCTTTAGCAAAAATATATGTATTTTTTAATACGCTCTCTGCTTGTTCATTTTCTTCATTTATGTTAAGCATAGTATACCTTATTAGTTGACATTGTATTTTTCTGTCTATGTCATGTTCTGTAAGGCTAATTTCTATATCATTTAAAACCTCATTACATTTTTTAGTATTTTTCAATTTCAAATAGTTTCTACAGATATCTAGCAAAGTATCATTAGTAGAACCTATTCTATTTTGAACACTTAAATTTTTAGATATTTCGTAATGTTTAAATGATTCATTCAAATCATCTAATTCATAAAATATTCTTCCAAGATTTCTTTCAATCTTTACAATATTCTTATTATGCTCTATTTTCTTATATACCTGCAATGTTTTTTCTGAATATTTTAGAGCATTTAATATATCTCCCTTTTTATTATAATCTTCAGCTAAAGTGAATAAATTTCTAGCATAATAATTATCATTATATATCTGTTCAAATTTTTCCTTGGCTAAATAAGCATATTTTAAAGAAGTTTCTAAATC
>NZ_CAKVKB010000069.1 GCF_934754915.1 uncultured Clostridium sp. | reverse complement strand
AGTTTATCAAGAATTACTGTTCCAAGCATCTGATATCCTCCGCATATTCCCATTATAGGTATTCCAGATTCCTTTGCTTCTTTTATTTTGTTAAATAATTTATTTTCCTTTAATTCTCTTAAATCTTCAATTGTATTCTTTGTTCCTGGAATTATTATTACATCTGGATTTTTTAATTGATCAGGTTCTTTAACATACCTTACATTTACTCCAATTACTCTGTCAAGCATACTAAAATCAGTAAAGTTAGACATATGAGAAAGTCTTATTACTGCAATATCCAGCTTTCCTTCCTCTTCTTCATTTTTTATCTTTTCTGTCATACTATCTTCATCTTCAATGTCAAATTTCTTATATGGCATTACTCCAAGTACAGGAATTTTTATCATTTCTTCCAGTTGTTTTTTTCCTTCTTCAAACATAGCTTTATTTCCTCTAAACTTGTTTATAATAACGCCTTTGACTCTTTTTCTGTCTTTTTCTGATAACAACTGCAGTGTCCCTACTATTGATGCAAAAACTCCTCCCCTATCTATATCTGCAACTAAGATTACAGGTGAATCTGAAATTTCTGCCATGGCCATATTTGCTATATCTGTGCTCTTAAGATTTATTTCTGCACAGCTTCCTGAACCTTCCAAAACAATTATATCATGCTTTTTTGCAAGTTTATCATATGAACTTTTTACACGCTGTTTTAATTTTTTATTAAGTTCTTTATATTTACAAGATTCAATATTACAATAAACTTTTCCATCTACTATTACCTGATTATACCCTCCACTAGGTTTTACTAATACTGGATTCATCAATGCATCAGGTTCAATTTTGCATGCTTCTGCTTGTACAACCTGAGCTCTTCCCATTTCTAAACCATCTTTTGTTACAAATGAATTTAAAGAAATATTAAGTGCTTTAAAAGGAGCTACATCAAAACCTTTATTTTTTAAAGTTCTGCATAATGCTGCTGCTAAAGTGCTTTTTCCAACTGAAGATGCTGTACCTAAAAACATGATGCTTTTCTTTTCCATAATATACCCCTTTCATCCTTTCAATTAACTCAGTATATGTATTTTTTTAAACTGCTATTTTACAGTAAAAATTAATATAAGGATATTTATTTTAATATTAAATTTAATTCGTTTAATATTCTTTCATTTTCTTCATGAGTTCTGACTGCTATTCTAAAATATCTTTCGTTCAGACCATGATAATTGCTACAGCTTCGTATAAGTATATTTTTTTCTAATAATTTTCGCTTTAAATCCATATCTTTTTCAATTCTGAAAAAAATAAAATTAACCTTTGGCTTATATATCTTCAAATAATTTACTTTCTTTAATTCATTATACAGGTAATTTCGTTCTTTTTCCACAAAATCAATTGTTTCACTAATATATTTTTTATTTTTCAAACATTCTTGTGCACAAATATCTGCAAAAATGTTTATATTCCATGCAGGTACCATTTTTTCAATCTTTATACAAAGTTCTTTATTCCCACATACTCCATATCCCATCCTTAATCCTGGAAGAGCAAAAAATTTTGTTAAAGATTTAATGACTATGAGATTATTGTATTTATTTATAAATTGGATCATTGAAACTCCATCTTTAATAAAATCCAAAAAAGATTCATCAACAACAACAAATGTATCTGTCTTCTGTCCCTTATCCAGTACCTTTTTAAGAAGTTTCTCTGACATAAGAGCACCTGTAGGATTATTAGGCGTACATATGAAAATCATATCTATGCTCTCATCTATTTTCTCTAAAACACTTTCATTAAGAATAAAATTCTCTTCTTCCTTTAGATAATGAAGGATGACTTCTCCGGACACAGCTAAAACAGCTTCCTCATATTCTGAGAATGTTGGAGCCATTATTATGGTCTTTTTAGGATTTACAGCTCTGACCACACTATATATTACTTCTGCCGCCCCATTTCCAAGAACTATATTTTCTCTGCTTACAATACTATGTTTTAAATTTTCATTTTCATATTTTTTTATTGATTCTTTCAATTCATAATAAGATATATCAGGATATTTTTCTATTTCACAAAAATGATTATTAATACATTCTTTAAGTTCCTCTGGCATTCCTAATGGATTTATATTGGCTGAAAAATCAATCAGCTTTTTTAAATCTTTATTATATTTTCTACTTATCTCTTTTATGTTTCCTCCATGTCCGAAGTTGGCCATTATAATTTCCTCCATTTTTATCACAAAATCATATAAATCTAGTGCCTTATTATAAAATTTCCACATACAGTATTTAATATTTTATTTAGTACTTGAATTTAAAAATAGTGTTATATTATCATTACAACATTTAATCCATCAAACCTTTAACCCACATATTTATACAATAATACTTTTTACAATGAACTTTATTATAATTATCATCAAAAACCCTATAACCGCGGACAAATATAAAATTTGTGTTGTCTCTTTCACATCAGAAATTTCTATATTCTTAACTTTATCTCCAATTACAGGTTTCTCTACTATCTTTCCAAAATAATAGTTAGCTCCACCCAGCTGTATATCTAAAGCTCCTGCCATTGCTGCTTCTGGATGAGCACTGTTAGGACTTGTATGATTATACCTATCTCTTATATATATCTTAAAACTGTTTTTATAATCCTTTTTCAAGATGAAGGCTGACAATATAATAAGCATTCCCGTAATTCTTGCTGGAATATAATTGAATACATCATCAAGTTTTGCCGGAAAATATCCAAATTCCATGTACTTATCATTTTTATATCCAAACATTGAATCCATAGTATTTACAGCCTTATAAATCATTGCACCTGCTGCTCCAAATATTCCTGCAAACAGTAGAGGTGCAATTACACCATCACTCATGTTTTCAGCAATTGTTTCAACAACAGCACGTACTACCCCTTGCGAATCAAGATTTTCAGTATCTCTTCCTACAATATATGATAGCTGTTTTCTTGATTTTTTAATATTCCCCTCTTTCAGGTACTTTATAACCTTATATCCTTCTGATACAAGACCTTTTGCTGAAATGCAGAAATATATTATAATCCCTTTTACAGCTACTGCAAAATAACTGTTTACTCTTTCAGCTCCAAGTATTATTCCATATGTTATTAAAAAAGTAATCATTATAGTAAGAATCCATACAATCAGTCCTGCAGTTTTTAATGAATTCTTTAAAATTTTTCTAAAAAAGCTCTCAAGTCTTGAAGTAATCCATCCAATTCCTCTTACAGGATGAAAAGGATTGTTTGGATCTCCAATTATTAAATCTAAGATAAATCCTATTGTTAGTTCCATTATATGCATAAAAGTATATGAATTCTTCTATGATAATAAAAAATTCATATACTTAATTCCTTTCACTTTATTTTTCATTTAAAAAAGATGAGAATAATTTTCCTTAATATATTCAATAAGAGTTTCTTCCTCATTAAACTGAATATCATACTCAAACTTCGGTTTTTCTATTACTATCAGTTTTATTCCAAGATTATGTACTGCCTTAAACTTTTCAAGACATCCACCTTCGATGCCGCTATCTTTTGTAATTATTGCCTTTATATCAAACTGCTTTATAAATCCCATTTCCAGTTCACAAGATATAGGTCCCTGCATTGCAACAATATCTTTTATTTTTATACCGCTTTCAATAAGCTTTGATAATACATTGACTGAAGGCAGCACCCTATGTATTATCCTATGCTGAAAATCAATACCTGCAAATTTTACGGCATTATTACCTCCTGTTGTATTTAATATGTTTCCATCAACTTTTTTTAAATACTTTAAAGCCTCATCATAATCACTGACTCTTATTATATTTTCTGATTGAATTGATTCCAGTACTCCACATCTTTCATATCTTATGTAGTCTACATTTAGTTTTTCTGCACATTCAATAGCATTCTGTGTGATTTCCTTGGCATATGGATGAGAGCCATCAACTAATAACTTTATATTGTTATCTTTCATCCAGTCAAGAAACTCATCTTTTTTCAGCGGTTTTGTATTAAGACTTTTTATTTTAAAATTCTGAAGAAGCTGTCCTCCATAACTTGTTGCTGTGCTAACAGCTATATTTTCTGTGTATCTATTTATGAGTGACAATATTTTTCTTCCTTCAGATGTTCCAAGTATAAATCCTATCATAAACTTATCTCCAATTTTTCCTATGACTTAATTGATAATCAACATCTCAACACATATAAGTTCCAGTATAATACTATATATATTTCAATAATAAAACTACCTAATAATTAAAGAAATCTTAAAAAGATTTCATCCTTCATTGTCAATTGTCCATTGTGTTAATTGGAATATATATATTAAAATTATTTATTTTAAATTCTCTCTTTTTTTATTATTATATCCTCTTGGCGTTATAAAACATCCATTTTTATAGAAACTCTTTGTATTTCCCACAATTACAATAGACATCATATCCACTATATCATCATTGAATTCTCCTATTGTAGTCATTGTAACTTTCTGTCCTTCCCTAAGAGCATGTTTTACAACTGCTACAGGCGTAGAGTTTTTTCTGAATTCCTTTATTATATCAATACATTCTCTTAAGTAATGAGGTCTACCTTTGCTTTTGGGATTATATAAAGAAATTATGAAGTCACTTTCTGCTGCTGCCCTTACTCTCCTTTTTATTTCATCATAAGGAGTCATCAAATCACTTAAACTTATATTGCAGTTATCATGCATAAGTGGTGCACCAAGAACTGAGCCAGCTGAACTTGAGGCTGTTATTCCTGGAATTATCTCCACATCCTCATCCTCTTTCATTTCTAAAATGAGACCTGCCATTCCATATATGCCAGAATCCCCAGTGCTTATAAGTGCAACATTATTGTCTTTTGAAAGCTTCAATGCTTCCCTGCATCTTTCTTCTTCTCCCATCATTCCTGTAGAATACAATTTCTTTCCTTCTGCAAGTTCTTTTATCATATCTATATATTTGCTGTATCCAACAATAATGTCACTATCTTCTATTGCTTTATAAGCCCTTAGTGTCATATTTTCAATGCTTCCTGGACCAATTCCTATTACTCTCAGCTTTCCCATTAAAAATCCGCCTTTCTTACATGTTTCATATATAATGTATAATTTACAATGAGTGATGAAATCTTTACAGTACTTCTTTAATAAAATGTTATTTCAATAATATAATAATATTTCATAATCAATATCTCTTATAGATTCAATTTTGATATTATCTTAATATTCCCACTGCTATTGTCATTCCTTCATGCTTAATCTTGCTCACTATGACTTCTGCACCACCTAAATCTACAGAGGGCTCACATACAGAATATATTCCAAGAGTTTTGAATACAAATTCACTCTTTTCATACTTATCTTCAACAGTTCTTATTTCATCTCTAGAAAAAGTCTCAAATGGACATTCAAGACTTTCTGACAGCTTAATTATTCCCGTTTCATTTTTTTTAATATCAACAGATACAATTTTATTTACTGCCCTAATATCATAATTGTATTGTTTCATAGTATTTAAAACAAATTCTCTTATCTTTTCATAAGGTGTATTTTTTCTGCATCCTATCCCGATAACTACATCTTTCTTTATAAGCTTGAGTATTTTTGAAAAATCAAGTTTCATACTACTGCTGTCATCATATTTCAGCTTGTCTGTTATCCACACAGAATCCTCTTTTAATGCTTCAATTTTTCTATATCCTTTTGAAATTCTCATTATCTTATATTCATCTTTAAGTCCTACTTCTTTTCCTTCAACCAAAAGAGAGGCAATGTATTTTGCTTTCTTTAAATCTTCTATGACCAATCCATATTTCTTTGCGATAATATCAGGTGCCATAATCCCCATAGAATCTGTTGCTGTAGTTATAACTGCCTCACAGTTTAATATTTGAGCTGTTTTTTCTGCCAATTCATTACCTCCACCCAAATGACCACTTAAGAGACTTACTGCATATTTAGCTGATAAATCTACAACAACAATTCCAGGATCTTTATCCTTGCTTTCAATAAATGGTGCTGCTGCACGTACTGCAATTCCAGTTGATGATATAAAAATAATTCCCTCTGAATTTTTAAAAGCTTTTTCTGTCACCTGTTTTAAATTAAAATTCTCTGCATATATGTATATATTATTTTGAAATACTTCATCTGAATTTTCTTCAGGCAATAAATTTTCCTCACCTTCAATAGATTTAATATTTTTTGCTTTTAATTTCATATACAAATCAGCATTCAGATTTTTTTTTAATTTCAACCCAATTTCCATTCCCTTAGGAGATGGACATATTATGCTTATCATTATCTTTTTTCCTCAGCATTTCTATACATATGTGAAAAAGTCTTATCATAAAGCAGACTCTTTTCAAAATCGCTATCTATAAAATCTCCAACTAAAATCTGTGCACATTTAGTAATATTATTTTCTTTCACTTTTTCTGCAATGTCATCTAAATGTCCCATTATTATTCTTTGATCAGGCCAAGTAGCCCTTTCTACTACTGCCACAGCAACATTTTTCTTATATCCTTTTTTAAGTTTTTCTACAACCTTATCAATCATTGAAACTGATAAGAAAATAGCCATAGATGCACCAACTGATGCTAATCTTTCTAAATCTTCAGTTTCTGGTACTGGTGTTTTTCCTTCTATTCTTGTAAGTATTACAGTCTGAGTTACTCCTGGAAGAGTAAATTCTCTGTTTATGGCTGCCGCTGCACCTGTAAATGAACTTACACCAGGCACAACTTCGTATTGTATTCCTACCCTGTCAAGCTCTACCATCTGTTCTCTTATTGCTCCATAAATGCTTGGATCACCAGTGTGAAGCCTTACAACAGTCTTTCCCATCTGTTCTTCCATAGTCATTATTTCCATAACATCTTCAAGAGTCATCCCTGCTGAATTATATATCTGTGCATCAGGCCTGCAATATTCAAGGTGTTCTTTAGATACTAAAGAACCTGTATATATTACGACCTCTGCTCTTTCAAGTATATCTCTTCCCCTTACAGTTATTAAATCAGCAGCTCCTGGGCCTGCTCCTATAAAATAAACCATTTTTCATACCCTTGCCTTTCTTTTCAATTGATAATATCCATTATACATTTCTATACATAAATTCAAACATTTCTTAATTATAGTTTTAAATAATTCAAATCAATATGTTCCCTTATGTTGAATTATATATTTGTTTTACTATATGTTGATTGTCTTTTGCTCTATATACTAAGTATATATAATTATTGCCTATATATACTTTAATTAATACATCACATACCCAATACATTTCAATATTTTAATTGATTTTTGATATTTAGAATCATCTGCTTGCTATGATAAGTGACATATAATCACTTACTTTAAGTATTTCATTTCTATCAGTCAGCAAAAGTTGTCCTTCTCTTCCCACCCTGCTTGCATAGACATAATCAAAACCTTTTTCTTCAAGTACATCTAGTACCTCTTCTTCTTTTCTGTACACCTTCATTATGACTATGAATTTTTCATCAGTTATCTCTTTAACTTTGCTTGCAGGCATTACAACAAGCTTTTCATTTCCAACAACAAGAGTTCTGTCAGCTAAGCTTGCTGCTGCACAAAATGATGTTATTCCTGGAATTGTCTCTACCTCAAATCCATTATCCCTTAAATGGTTAAGCATATGACTATATGTACTATAAACATATGGATCTCCTATTGTCAGAAATGCAACGTTTTTTCCTTCTCTAAGTCTTGATTCTATAAATTCATATGCTTCTAGAGCTTTTATAACCCTGTCTTTTTTCCCCATTGGAAAATGCTTTACTGCAATTTCAGTTCCAGATTTAATATATTCTCTTGCAGTTTCAAGTGCAATGCTTTCTCCATCTTCTTCTGCACTTGGTGCAACTATAACATCACACATTTCTATAATTCTTACTGCCTTTACAGTCAACAGTTCTTTATCCCCAGGCCCTACACCTATTCCGTATAATGTTGCCATAATCTCTTTTCTCTCCTCTATTTATATTTATCAATTGACAATGATGAAATCTTTGCAAGATTTCTTGGACTATTACTTAAAATATATATTTCAAAATTAGAATTACATCAAAACTCTTATTAAATCCGGATATTTCATAATTTAATTATAAATAGTAGATAATTATAATAAATATATGGTACATATATTTATTACAAACTATATTCTAAATAAATCCATACTTATTAAAATATCCGCCTATATAATTTTTCAAATTCAGATTTAAAGAATTATATTATATAAACATATTATCAACTTTAATTTTCAAAATCCATTCTATAATGCAAACAGACTTTTACATCCTTGAATTATATAAATAGGATTCAATGCTGTCATCATCAAAGTATTTCCTCTGTTTTTACTTACATTGACAAGAGATATATCAAAGTCATATTTTAATTCCTTTAAAATCTCAACAGCTTTATATGCATTGTCAAGGGTTATAAAATTCAAAACAATAGTTCCTTCTTCCTTGAGCATAGAATCACATTTAATTATTATATCTTTAAGCTGGCCTGAACTTCCTCCTATAAATATTGAATCAAATCTTAATTTTTTCGATTCTAGTTCTGTCAGTGCAGAATACGCATCATTTTTTATAAGTTTAATATTATTACACTTAAATTTTTCAATATTACTTTTAACCACATTACAGGCTTCTTCTTCTTTTTCTATTGAATATACAGTCCCTTTAAATGATATTACTGCACTCTGAATTGTAATACTTCCTGTACCGCTTCCTACATCCAATACAGTTGAATCTTCTTCCAGATTCATTTTACCTATTGAAAGCATTCTTATTTCTTCTTTTGTCATAGGACATTTTCCACGAAGAAATTCCTCATCTTTAATAAATCTCAAAGCTTATCCACCTCCATTATATTTTATAAAAATTCTTTATAATAAAATTTATTCAAACAAAAACTACAATTAATAAGCTTCTTATTAATTTACAATGGACGATGAGCAATTATAATAATTTTTTTATTACTTATTGAACAAACTCTATTTAAATTCTATATACAATAAAAACATTAAGACTTTTAAATTGCCTATCTATAAATTCATAAGGTTTCCCTTCACTTATAACTTCATCATCATAAGATAGATTTTCGCCTATTATAACCCTACAATTAATATTTTCTTCATAGAGAGCCTTACACAAAACAGCTGGATTATTTTCTTTATCAGTAAGCCATATGCTCAGTTTATTTCTCTTTACATTGTCAATAAAATCTTGTTTTCTTCCATGAAGACTTCCAAGATATGAATCATTCCATGGCATCTTTACTTTAGATGTAAGATACTGAAATGAACTTATTCCAGAAATAACTTCAAAATCTTTCTCACATCTTTTTTTAATGTAATTGGTTATTCCATAAAATGTAGGATCTCCAGATGCTATCACTGCCACATTATTTATCTGCTTCTGACAATTTATAAAATTTCCATCTGATATGATTTGTTCAGAATTTAAATCTAATATGTATTCATCCAAGTCTGTCAACCTGGTCATATACTTTTTAGGCACATCCAAAAAATCTAATGAATCCACAGCTCTTTTAAATCCTATTATAAGATCACATTTTTTCATGACTTTCACTGCTTTTGGCAGTATATAATCTTTATGTCCTGGCCCTATTCCTACTATATATATCATATTTTATCCTTTCTGGAATCCCATAAGAGTTTAGTTTCTGAAGCTCCATAATACATTACAGCATCCACTTTCATTTCTCCGTAAACATACTGATTCATTTTGTCTATTATCTTACGTCCAATATTCTCATATAATTTATCATATCCTTCTCCAAGAAATATTACTGCACCTTCACATGTTTTCTGTTTAAGAATAGTCTTCACTAGAGAAATATCATATCCTAAAAGAGCAAGTTCAAGAGCAAATACTTCAAGTCTTACCCCATTAACCCTACTGTGAGTGTTAAAACATCCATATGCAATCTTACTCATTTTTCCTATATGCCCAGCAAGAAGTATCGATTTTACCCCACATGAAACACAGCATTCCAAAGCAAATCCAATATAATTAGAACATATTACTATTTCATCCTCCTTATAACCTAACTTCCTGCAGTATTTCTCGCCAAGATTTCCAAATGTAAGAACAAGATTTTTATTGTTTGCAGCTTTTTGATTTATTTCAAGTTTTATTGAAGCTTTTAAAGCATCTTCAGACATTGGATAAACTATTCCTGTTGTTCCAAGAACTGAAATTCCGCCTTCTATTCCAAGCCTTGGATTAAAAGTTTTCTTTGCAATTTCTTCACCCTGAGGTATTGAAATTGTAACTTCAACCCTTTTGCCATTAGGAATCACACTTAAAACTTCCTCCCTTATCATCTTTCTAGGAACAGGATTAATTGCAGGTTCACCTTTAGGCTCAAAAAGACCTTCTTTTGTTATCTTTCCAATTCCAATTCCAGCTTTTAAATATATGCACTCAGCATTTTCAATTTCATCATAATCATGAAGTTCATGGACTATTTCTTCATCTTCAGCTATTTTTCGCACTTCTGCCCTTATTTCTATTCCATTGGTTATATCTGGATCATCACCACTGAATTTTATTATTTCACATTGTACAGAGTTTTCATCCTTATGTATCATTCTCACCGGCATATTGATTGTTATATTCTTTGGCGATGTTATTTCTATTTCATTTAAATTGTCATCAGCTTTTCCATATAGAATCATTGCTGCTGCCTTTGCTGCTCCTGCACTGCATGAACCAGTTGTATAACCACATCTTAGCTTTTTTCCGTCACTATCTACATACATTTCAAACATAATCTGCCTCCAATCCATGCAGCTAAATTTTGCGTGTCAGAAGTAATTTCATTTTGCTTATCTTTCTACAACCATATACATGAGAGCATTTATAATTGCTGCTGCAACAGTACTTCCACCTTTTCTTCCTCTCACTCTTATATAAGGAATATTAAGTTCATCCATATTCTCTTTACTTTCTGCTGCCCCCACAAATCCCACAGGTGCTGCAATTATAAGCTTAGGAGCAGCTTTTCCTTCCTTTATGAGTTCTTTAAGCCTGAACAAAGCAGTTGGTGCATTCCCAAAAACAAATATATCAACATTATCAGCACAGGCTTTTTCAACTGCTGCCATGCTTCTTGTTATATTCTTTTCTTTTGCTTCTTTATGTACTTCAGGTTCATTTACATAGCAGATTACCCTGCTGCCACTTTTAGCAACAGCCATTTTGTTTATTCCATTAAGAGCCATGTTTGTATCTGTATATATTGTTGCTCCTTTTCTAAAAAGATTCTTTCCAGTTTCTATTGCATCCTTACTTATTTCAACAATATCCTTATATTCAAAATCTGCTGTTGTATGAATTGTTCTTTTTATTATGAGAAGCTCTTCATCTGTAAATGAATGTTCTCCCATTTCCTTTCCTATTATTTCAAAACTCTTCTCTTCAATTCCCATAGGATTCTTTAAATAATTCATATCTCCACATCTTTCCTATATTTATATAATATCTATTTTACATCATATCCTATAACATATTTCAAAAAATCAATGTTTCCTAAAAAATTAATGTGGGCATATCCTGCCAGTGTATTATTTTTTACATACCCGCATTTCCATTTTACAATTTCCCCATCATATTGCTTTTTTTCTACCGTATAGACACATCTTTCATCTAGCTCAACACAGGATTTATGAAATTCATGTGCATTTATGCTCATCTTAATATGATTAATTTCATCATTAAGACTCACTCTGCAGTATCCAAATCTCTGAAGTCTTTTAGTCATGAAACTTCTGCCTTTAAAAAAGCCTGTCATTTCAGTTCCTTCAATTTCTTCTGTAAGATACATAAGTCCGCCACATTCAGCATAACATCTTAGTCCGTTATTTAAAGCATTTTTTATACTCTTTCTCATTTTTTCATTCTTTCTAATTTCTTCTCTAAATACCTCAGGATATCCTCCTCCAATATAAAGGAAATCTAAGTTTTCAGGAATACTTTCATCATTTATGGGACTAAAATAAATAACATTTCCCATCTGTTCAAGAAGCTCAATATTATCTTTATAATAAAAACTAAATGCCTTATCTTTTGCAATTCCTATTTTTAAATTCCTATTTTCAAGTTTGAATCCATTCATGACTGATTCATCAGCAAATTTAAATTCTTTCATGGAATCCAAAATTCCATCTACATCTATATATTCTTCAACCATTCTGCCACATATATTAAGTTTCTCTTTAAGATTTAAAACTTCCATACTCTGAATAAGTCCAAGATGTCTGCTTCCAAGCTTTATATCCTCATTTTTAGGCAGATAACCAAACACTTTTATACTGCAGTTTTTTTCAATAGAGTATTTTAATAATTTGTAATATTTCTCACTTACTGAATTGAGGATTATTCCAGCAATATTAGCATTTCTATAATCCTTAAGACCATTTATTAATGCACATATTGTTGAGCTCTGCCCCTTTGGTGATAATACTAATATTATTGGCATATTCCCTAGGATTCTTGAGACATCATAAGTTGAGGCTTTTTCACTGATTCCAACTCCATCATAAAGTCCCATTACACCTTCAATTACTCCTATATCTCCAATTCCTCTTGTATAGCTGTATTTAATTCCTCCTTCACCCATAAGATGAACATCAAGATTTCTTGAATCACTTCCTGTAACTTCTTTATGAAATGCTGGGTCAATATAGTCTGGACCTACTTTATATCCCTGAACTTTCAGATTTCTGTCTTTCAATGCTTTCATCAGTCCTAAAGTAAATGTGGTTTTTCCACCTCCGCTTGAGTCTGAACCTATAATTATCGACTTCATTAAATTTCTCCATTCATAATTTAATGTATTTTACCAATAGAAAATATATAATAAATTTATTAATTTTACATTATTAATTCGGACATATATCTAAACCTTAAATTCTTTTTCCTAACTTCTTTGTCCTTCCTAAATCAATATATCTATCTTCAATAGTATCGTAAATTCTGTTTATGTATAGCTGTGCAAATTTATCAACTTCACCAAGTCCATGAAGATGGAGGCTGACTTCAATTCCTTCTCTTAAAAGTCTGCTCTTTAATGAATCATCATCATCTGATGCCATATCATTTTTAGCATGATCTCCTGCTACAAGAAGTAATGGCACTAGTTTTGTCTTCTTTATATTTTTCTTCTTGATTCTTCTTATTGCAGTTTCCATTGTTGGATATCCCTCTACTGTTGCAACAAATACATTTTCATATCCTTCATCTTCTAGTACAGTCTGAAGCATTCCATATACAGCATTAGATGCATGAGCTGTTCCATGTCCAAATAAAACAACACTTTCTTCATTTTCAATTATATCCTTTATACTTTTAATAAATGCAGTATAATCCTTTGGAACATCTTCTATTCCTTGATAGAAAAATATTGGGCGTCCTACTTTTATAGTTTTAAAATCATCTTCATATCTTGCTGCAATTCCTTTTATGTAATCAAACTCTTCTCCTGGAATTATATGAAGAGGTTGAATTATAACTTCCTCATAACCTTCTCTTTTAAGCTTTGACAGTGCTTCTTCTGGATTTAATATATATATACCTTCTTTTTCCTTAAGTTTTTTTATTATCATATGAGCTGTAAATGCTCTGAAAACATCATACTCTTTAAATTCATCTCTTATTTTATTTTCAATTCTTTCAATGGAGTTTTTTAAAGCATCCAAATAACTCGTTCCAAAACTCACAACCAATATCGCTTTTTTCATTATTTCTTCCTCTTCTTTCATTTTAAATCTAATAATTACCCTAGACTAAAAAATCCTCTTACCATATGGCAAAAGGAAGACATAACAAAACCAGAGAATGAATTTATTCTTACATGGATTACTATTCTTCACACTCTGTCCTGCCATATTCCTTCCATCCGAAGGTAATAATCGCAAAGATTACAGGCAGGTCTCCTGACTCTGGCATCATCCTAAAATCCTCATCCTTCCCAAGAAAAAATCTCAGTGGCTAATATTGAGGCAGTCCTCCATTACAGTAGCGGTGGCTGTAGCAGCTTCTAACTGCTTTCCCTTTTAATTTAATTTAATGTATATATCAATTTATAGATATTATCCCACAAAACCTGCAATCATCATATTTATCATTGTTACTAAATTATAGACTACTATATGATTTTATTCAACAAAAAAGATTTACATAGAATCATTTCTACATAAATCTTTTTCTCTGCCAAATTAAATTTTTACACTATAATCCAATTATTATATACATATGTTGCAATTAACTAATGTACAAAATTTATAATTAAAAATCAATCACATTCTATATGTTCTCTACAAGCTACATATATTGTTAATTGTATAATACAACAGTATCACCTTCCATTATGACTGTATTTCCTCTAGGAATTATACTTTCTCCTTCTCTTTTTATGAGAGTTATTAAAATATCATCAGGAAGATGAATATTTTCTATAGCCTTATCACACCAGCTGTTTTCTTTATCTATCTTTACTTCCCTCAAATTTATCTCATCTTTAAAATTATATTTTGGTATGCTCAATATTATACTATCATTAGGTTTAATCATAGTATCTCCTTTGGGAACTATATTCGTTCCATTTCTCTTTATTATAAGTGCTAAGGAATCACTTGGTATACCCGCTGATTCAATTGTTTTATTTGCCCAGCTATGTCCTTCTGGTACAAAAACTTTCATCAATGTTATTTCTGAATCTTCCTGATAGTCATTAAATGTCTTTCTTACATCATTTTTTTCATCTATCATATCAAGTTTCTTTGCCATTGCAGGAAGAAGAGAGCCTTGAAATGCAACTGATAATAATGATATCAAAAATACTATATGATATAAATCACATTCTATGTCTATATCACTTGCAATTGCCATTATTGCAAATACTATAGATGCTGCTCCTCTAAGTCCTGACCATGATACAAGCATGCACTGTTTTATAGATGCTTTAAAAGGAAGTAAAATTGAACTTACAGCTATAGGTCTTGCTATAAATGTTAGGAATACTGCAATGGATACTGCTGGTATAATACTTGCAGGCATTTCATGAGGAAATGACAATAATCCAAGTAAAAAGAATATTAATATCTGAGCCAGTGCTGTTATTCCATCAAAAAAGTGAACAAGAATTATTTTATTGTTTATTTTACTGTTTCCTAAAATAATACCTGTAAGATATACACTTAAATATCCATTTCCCTCAATAGATTCACTTAATGCATATGAAACTAAAACCAATGCTGTCATAAAAATTGTTTCTAACCCATCAGTAACAATTTTCAATCTTCTTAAAGCAAAAATTCCTGCAACAGCTACACCTACACCTATGAGAACTCCAAAAACAATCTGTGAAAAAAGCATGTATATAGTACCTGATACACTGCTTGTCCCTTTTATAAAGCTTATTATTATCATCATCATCATAAAAGCTATGGGGTCGTTACTTCCACTTTCCAGCTCCAGCATAGATGCTGTTCCATATTTTAAGCTCAGATGTTTTGATCTCAGTATTGAGAATACAGATGCAGCATCTGTTGAACTTATAACTGCTCCAATAAGAAAACTATCCAATAAAGTGAACTTCAAAATATAATGACAAAAAGCACTTGTGAGAAAAGCCGTAATAAGAACACCTATAGTGGAGAGCAGTACAGATTTTACAGCCACAGGCTTTGCCACTTTCCATTTAGTACCAAATCCACCATAAAACATTATAAATATTAATGCTATATTACATATTTCCTTTGCTACATGATAATTATCAAAGGATATTTTAAATATCCCGTCACTACCAAACAGCATCCCCAATGCCATAAATAAAAGTAATGCAGGCATTCCAAGTTTGTTTGAAAATCGATTAGCTATTACACACGATAACAGAACACATGCGCATAAAAGTATCATACCTATTCCTCCTATCTTATTATTTGCTTATTGCTTTGTATGAATTAAACAATTTATGTTTATATAACAATTTGATAATTTATTTAATATTGATTTATTTTTTGATATTTAATATATTGCAATTGACAATGAATGATAAAATTCTTTCAAGGTTTCTTTATTTTTATATATGTTAGATACATTTTATATATAAATTTTGCAACATATAATTCTCACTTATATCAATATAAAACTTCAGTAAAATATATGATTAATAGAAATTTTTTTAATTTTGTAGTTCATTACGAATTGTAATATATAATATTATAACATCATTTTCCATTTTTTACATTTGCAAAAAACTCCTTATATTAATATTAAGTATTTTTTAATAAAACTTTCTAATTTAATTCAGCATTTGAGACAGTTCTCATTTAGATAATTTGAATATATAATTCAATAATATATTGAAAAAAATCTTGCAAGATTTCATCATTAATTATTAATTATACATTAAAGTGTATATTATCAATTAAAAACAAAAAGAGCATTACTTAAATTAATATTGTAATACTCTTCTTTGAGAACATATTATATTTTAAAAATTGTATATCTTTTATTACATTTCTTTTACTATTTGAGAAATCCATCTGCACATATCAGCTGATGCCCTGTTTGCAACTTCCACAACATGTGCATGTGAATGCTTACATTTCTGAATTCCTGTTGCCATATTTGTAATACATGCAATTCCAAGTACATCCATGCCCAAATAATTTCCTACTATGGTTTCAGGTACTGTAGACATTCCTATTGCATCTGCTCCCATTCTTCCATAAGCTTTTATTTCAGCTGCTGTTTCATAATAAGGACCAGTGAAATGAGCATAAACACCTTGCTTATATTTTATGTTTTCTTTATCTGCTACATTTTTAGCAAGATCAATAAGATAATGTTTATATGGTTCTGACATATCTGGAAATCTTGGACCGAATCTTTCATCATTAGAACCTATCAATGGATTATTAGCTGTAAGATTTATAAAATCATCTATTATCATTAAATCCCCTGGTTCAAAGTCTGTATTTATTCCTCCACATGCATTAGTGATTATAACTTTCTCAATTCCAAGCATCTTCATTACGAATATTGGATATGTAACTTCTTTCATTGTATAACCTTCATAATAATGAAATCTTCCCTGCATTGCAAGAACTGTTTTTTTACCTATATTTCCGAGAAGAAGGCTTCCTTTATGTCCTTCAACACTTACTAAAGGGAAATTAGGTATATCGCTATATAATATTTCCTCTTTACTTTCAAATTCATCGACAAGAGCTCCAAGACCACTTCCAAGTACTATTCCAATCTCTGGCATTCTTGTAAACTTTCCTTTTAAATATTCTACTGACTCTTGGACTTTTTCATATAAATTTTCCATATTATCATCCTTTCTTCTTAAGTTATGTTTCAATGTACAATTCTGTAATATTATTCATAATAATATACATTCCAATTGACAATAAAGAATGAAATCTTTTCAAGATTTCTTTAAGTATTTTTACATATGTCAGATAAATTTCAGGTATGATTTTAATCTTGCAATGTATATAAATTGATAATTTACAATATTAAATATATATTGTAATTTATAATTTAGATTCCCTATATTCCACAATCTATACCTCTTATCTTAATCTGTATATTATTATTTTATCATACAACCATCATTAAATTCATCTATATCACCACCAAAATCTCCAATAGTTTCTTTAATGTGTTTTTCTGTTGAATATTGATGTCCCACAAGTTTAGTAAAATTATTATTTCCAACATCACTCCAAGGCTCACCATTATAATTAGCTTCCCACAGAGGCATATCATAAATTTCTGAATCAACGTCATTTAAATGCTCATCAATAAAGCTTGTATAACTGTATATTCCAAGTTCAAGAGATGACAATCTATTAAATTCATCTTTAAACCTCTTTATATAATCTTCAAGTCCATCAAAATACTCTTCAACATCAAGCATAGGTATTAAATCCCAATCATATTCTGATATCATTTTGTAAAAATTCTGTGCCTGTTCTTCTGGACTGCTTGTTTTCACTAGATAATGATATGCTCCAGTTTTGAGTCCTAATTTTTTACATTGTTCATAATATGTATCCATGTATGAATCCTTAAATGTTGCTCCTTCAGTTGCCTTTAAGTAAACAAATCTACATCCTTCATCTGCTGCTGAAGTTAAATCTAAATTTCCATCATTGTTTGAAATATTTATCCCTTTTATATTCTGTGAATCAGTATTATCCGCTGCTTGTACATTTTTAACTTTATACGATAAACTAAAAACTCCAACACTTAAAATAAAAACCATGATTGCAAAAATTCCCGTACAATAATATTTCAATATTTTTTTTGGTATCTTTATAGGAATTTTTAAATCAAACTTATCTAAAATCTTTTTTCCCCACTCTAATATAAAATCTGATTTTTGATAGAAAATCAATGCTGATACAACTGCAACAATTAAATATAACATTCTTCCGTTTCCGCCTCCCTAAATATAGAATATCATAGTTAATTGTCATTTTTAATACATTAGTCTATAATTTTAATATTTTTTAAGAATTAATAATGCTCTTAAACTTATTTCAATATTAAATAAATCAACAGAATGGAGAAGAAATCAGCTTAATCAGATATAATCCTCTTTTGTGGCAATCGGCAAAAAACATAATTTATTGCTATTACTAGGTGGTGTTAGTATAAAAGTGTAGACACAGACAGATAGTTTTTAAAATGATATAATTATAGAAAATAAAGGAAGTGT
>NZ_CAKVKB010000068.1 GCF_934754915.1 uncultured Clostridium sp. | reverse complement strand
CTATATGACTCCAGTTGAGTATAGACTTGCAAATATGACCGAATAAAAAATGTATTAAAAAGTGTTGACAATCCATAGAGGCAATAAAAAAAGCAGGGTTATCTATTGCTATGGGAAATGCTAATGAAAATATTAAACAGCTAGCAGATGTGATCGTATCTGATAATGATCATGATGGTTGTGCAGAAGCTATTGAAAAATTTTTATTATAAAAGTTTATTCTTTAATTAATCTAAGATTATATAAAGAATAGAATATCTTTTATAGAAAATATTGACTCAGGCTCAGAATAGATTCAATAGCAGTTAATATAATACTATTACTATATATTATATTTCTGTTTACTGCATTAGGTTAATAGGATAAGATTTGAACCATAATTTTAATTTGGTAATATTGAGTGTTTGAATATAAAGGCAATAAGAAGTCTTTTAAATAGTATGCTTATTTAAAGGACTTCTTAATTTTATGTAATAATGATTTTTATTTTGTTATCTTCATAAGAAAAATATAATGATTGAGGAGTTTGAAGTGTTAGTTATTTCCAATCAATGCAAGCTTTTTTTCTTGGAACAGTTCTCTTATATTTAACATCTGGATATCCAATAGCAAGGCATGAAATAAGGTGAGTACTGTTTTCAAGGCCTAAGAAGTTCATTATATCTTTATTATCTTGAGATGCAATTACAGCAAAGCCATTAAAGAAAGTTCCAAGACCTAATGTTTCAACCATATTTGCCATATTAGCAGAAACAAGTCCTCCATTTAATGGAGTCTTAGAAATTACAAAAATAGCAGATGGTGCATTATAGAATAATCTATCATTTGTTATAGGATCATTTTTATATGCATCATACATAGTAACCCACATTTGAGCATATTTCTTTAAATATTCTGTTTCAGGAGTCATATTAGCTAAAATATATTCTCCTTTTCTCTTTAAACTTTCATAAGCTAAGTTTTTAAATTCATTCATTTTTTCATTAAGAACTACATAGGATACATCTTGACTATTAATAGTTGTTTGAGTAAATCTTCCAGCATCTATGATTTCAACAAGCATATCTTTTTCTACTTTTTTATTTTTAAATCTTCTTGTACTTCTTCTAAATTTTAATGCATTTAGATAATTCTCTGAGTTTATAGTAAATGTTTCTTTGTCGTATTCTTTTACTTCATTCATATCATAGTCATCTGTAGATACTGCATTTACTGGGCATATTGCAATACAGTGACCACATTTCATACATCCATCATTATTTATTTCAGCTTTATTGTCTACAAGTGATATAGTTTTAGTTGGACAATCTTGTATACATTGAGTACATTCCACACATTTTTCTTTGTTAACTTTAAACATTTAGAAATCTCCTTTCATTCAAACACGATTATAAATACGATTTTAATATATTTATAATTAAAATCGTAGACTATATTTACTAATTATATAAGTATTTATTATACTTTGTCCAATTGAAATGATTCGTATATTTATAATTAAAAGTTATAAATGGATATTAGTGGTGTGTATATAAAATGTGAGAAAATCAATAATTTATTACTAGTATTTTGAACAGTTTTAGGTTCTATTTTATGGAATACTGGTTAATAAAACATTATTAAAGATAGTTTAAGTTATAAAAAATATAAGTAGTAAATTAATAATGGTACAACATATTTGTAAAATTTACATTATAAATACATATATCAGAATTGTTTGTGGTAAAATATATAAACATTAAAAATATCTTTTTAATGGAAGTAGAATGCAATATTTTTAAATGATAAAATATTATATTATACTAAATAAATATTTTAGAGAAAATAAATTTAATTTATGAACAAAATAAACAAATGAGGTGTTTTTATGGATGGTATTATGGAACAGGCTAAAGTAATTAAAAAGGAATTAATAGATATTAGAAGAACAATTCACAGCAATCCTGAAGTAGGAGCTGTCTTGCCTAAAACTAAAACTTATGTAATTAATAAATTAAAGGAATTTGGATATGAACCAGAAGAAATATGTGAAAGCGGAATAGTTGCTACGATTAGAGGAAATAAGCCAGGAAAAACATTTTTATTAAGAGCAGACATGGATGCACTTCCAGGAACTGAAACAGCAGCATGTGATTTTAAATCAACTAATGGAGCTATGCATGCATGTGGACATGATATGCATACAACTATGCTTTTAGGCGCTGCTAAGCTTTTGAAACAGAATCAAGAAGAAATAAAAGGAACAGTTAAACTTGTGTTTCAGCCAGATGAAGAAGGATTTACAGGTTCTAAGAAAATGATAAAAGCAGGAGTGCTTAAAAATCCTGATGTAGATGCAGCTATGGCAATGCATGTTAATTCTGGAACTCCTTCAAATATGGTGTTATGTGGCTTAGGAATAACTATAGCAGGGTGTAACAGATTTAGAATAATAGTAAAGGGAACAGGATGTCATGGAGCTATGCCAGAGTTAGGAGTAGATCCAATAAATATAGCAGCACATATATATCTATCACTACAAGAGATAACTTCAAGAGAAATATCTGCTACTAAACCTGCAGTTATAACAATAGGGAAATTTGTAGGGGGAGAAGCACCAAATGTAATACCAGAACAGGTTATAATGGAAGGAACAATAAGAAGTTTAGATAAGGAAATAGGAGAAAATATATTCAAGAGAATGAATGATATAGTAGTATCTACAGCTAAAATGTTTAGAGGAGAAGCAGAATTAATAGAATTAGCTTCAGCACCGCCATTAGCCAATACTAAAAATTTAGCTGAAGAAATTACAACTTCTTTAAAAGAACTTCTTGGTGAAAAATCTGTAGTTGTATTTGAAGGAGGTGGAATGGGTTCAGAAGATTTTGCATCATACTCATATGAAGTTCCAAGCGTTTATATTATGCTTGGTGCTGGCACCAAAGAGGAAAATCCTTTATATGGAGAAGCTATGCATAATCCAAAGGTAGTATTTAATGAGGATATTCTTGTTACAGGAGCTGCTATACATACTTATTCCGCTATTACATGGTTAAAAAACAATTGATATTATATTTATGCTTCAATTTAAAAAATAAAGAATTAAACAAAAAGAACTTATAAAAATTAAAGTTTTTATAGGTTCTTTCAGTATATTTTCAAAAAATAGTATATGTTAATTTTTCATTTGTAGATATTACATAATCTCCATTTTTAGCATGATCATATTTTTTATTACTGATTTGTTAATACATTTGTTTTTATTTTTAATAAAAAACTAATTTAGAATAACAGTTTTTCTATATTGTATAAATTATTAAATTTTTAAGATTTGATTGGACAGAAATGCAAAATGTAGGTTATACTAAAAATAGAAAATACTGGAGGAGGATTGTATAGTGGATACATTGAGTTATGTTATAGACATATTTTTTCATGTTGACAATTATCTTGGAGCATTAATAAATAATTATGGTTTTGAAACATATCTTATATTATTTTCAATTATATTTTTAGAGACTGGTTTGGTAGTAACGCCATTTTTGCCAGGAGATTCATTGATATTTGCAGCAGCAACATTTGCAGCTATAGGAATGTTTAATATTTATATACTTGTGGGTGTATTATGTGCAGCTGCAATTTTAGGGGATACTGTGAATTATGAAATAGGAAGAATATTTGGAAATAAAATGATTAAAATTGGAAATGGAAAACTCATAAAACAAGAACATTTAGATAAAACAAATAAATTTTATGAGAAATATGGAGGAAAGACAATAATTTTTGCAAGATTTATTCCAATAGTGAGGACTTTGGCACCATTTGTAGCTGGTATAGGGAAAATGCATTATAGAAATTTTATATCATTTAATGCAATAGGCGGCATACTTTGGGTTTTAATTGTATCAAGTCTTGGATATTTCTTTGGGAATATTCCAATAGTTAAAAATAATTTTACAATTGTCATAATGGCAATAATATTTATATCAATAACACCAGCTGTAATTGGTTTTATGAAAAATAAATTTAGTACTGGTGTTTCGGAAATATAGATATATTGGAATATTAACAGTGTATAATTCAAGATGAATGATGAAATCTTTGATATATCTAAAAAATTCAATAAATATTGTAATATTAAGTTTATATTTATAAGAAAACTATAAATTTTACTGTTTATTTATGTAATAACAATAGGTTTATGGTTTTTTTATTTTTAATAAATATTTTATTATTGGTTGTTGTAATTTTGTTATAAATGTATATTATTAAGAAAATAAGGGGTGAGAATATCGTATCCAATTTGAAAAAGGGGAAGATAAATATATGTTGAAGGATTTGGTATTGATAAATAATAAAATAAAGATAATATTCATATGTTGTATATTATTTACTGTTATGGTTGGATGTTCAACAAAACCAGTTTATTATTCTAAAAGTGAAGTTAAGAATTATGTTAAAGATGTTTTTGGAAAAGAATATAAAATGGTAGATTCTAAAAGTTATGAAGATCAAGATGATGAAGAGAAAAATATGATATATGAATACATATTTGAAAATAAGCAAGGAAATAAATTTTCAGTATATGCAAAAACTTATCATATAGGCATTGATGCTAGTACAACAGCTTTTTATGATAAAAGCATATCTGATGATTATATTAGAAGTGTGTATTTAGAAAAAGAATATGAATTAAAAGAGATTTCTGAAAAAAGCAGCTTACAAATTGATATAAATGAAACTCCCTATATCAATATTCATGTAGATAATTATAATCAATTAAAAGAAGCGGGGAAAATCGTTTCAGATATAGATGCTGCTATGGATTTAAAATATAATTATAATAATGCTGATAAATCAAATGATTACTTTTCGATTTATTTATACTATTCACATGATTTCAATGGGGAAACAGAAGAAACAGAAATTGGATCAATTTATCTTACTAATAATGAAAAAGAAAGATGGACAGATACTGAAGCATATGAAGAATTAGAACGTCTTTTTGTATCAAAAGCTAAAAAAGAAAATAATGAAGGTTATAATATTCCAGAATCACTATGGTATAAGTATCCTGCAAGTACAATACACCTTACATCAATTAATGATAATGTTCTACCAGAAAATGAAAGCTTTAAATTTTTATATGATGAAGAAAATAGTTTTTACTGGATTTATAATCTTGATCCATGTCAGGATTTTCAGGGGTTTCCTTATCTTTATACTAATAAAGGTAAATTTAGATATCTAGTAGAAATGTTAGGTGGAACTTATGAGTCAAATGACTGGACAGCAACATGGAATATAGGTGAAGATACATGGAATGCAGAATTAAAAACTCATATGAAAAATGATTCGAATTATTTCTTTGATGATTTTATAGTATTTTGTAATGGCAAAAAGCTAAAATTATCAGATTCACCAAAATGTAAGAAAAATGGAACAATATCTGGGAGAGCATTTACTATAGAAGATTTAGAACTTTTATTAAATGTTGATATTTATGTTGATCAAAGTGATTTTACAGCTAAAATGGTACTAAATAATAAATATTGAAATAATTTAAAAAAAATTATTAAATAATAATCTACAAAATTAAATTTCAAATAAATTGTAGCGATAAATTAGTATAGAATTATAAAAAGGCATATATATGATATAATGTTGAATATTACTAATATGGATGATACAATAAAAAAAGAAGGATATATGGTATTTTGTAAAAAAATGAGAAAATGGGGGAATATATTATGGATGATAACCGTAGGGATATAAAATTGGACACTATTATTGATATAAATATTTTACAAAAAATACAAGATGCTTTTGCAAAAGCTACAGGAATGGCCGCACTTTCAGTTGATCTTGATGGACCTGTTACAACTTTGAGTAATGGAACAGAATTTTGCATGGAATTAAATAGAAAGTGCAAAGAAGGTGCAAGAAGATGTAATCAATGTGACTTAAATGGTGGAAATGAAGCTAATAGAACGAAGAAACCATCAATATATTATTGTCATGCTGGTTTAATGGATTTTGCAGCACCAATTTTAGTTGGAGATAAGCAGATCGGTTCTCTAATTGGTGGACAAGTTTTGCCAGAGCCATATTCAGAAGAAAAAATACGATCAATTGCAAGAGAGCTTGATATTGATGAAGATGTTTATATAAATGCTATATCAAAAATTAACATAGTTCCAAAGGAAAAGATTAATGCAGCAGCAGAATTATTGTTTGTAATAGCAAATACTATTTCTAATATGGGATATCAAAGATATAAAATAAAAAATATTACTTATAATTTATATGATGTTTCTAAAGATATCATAGAAGACATAACATCTTTAAGTGATAATATCAATACAATATTAGATGTTAATAGTTCTTTGGCTGGTAATTTTGATCAATTGCAATCTTCAGCAAATGAATCATCTGTCAGGGTATCTGAAGTTGATGAGGTTGTTAATTATATAAAGGGAATTACAAAGCAGACTAATTTATTAGGATTGAATGCATCTATTGAAGCTGCAAAAGCAAATGAAAGTGGAGCGGGTTTTGAAATAATTGCTAGAGAAATAAGAAAACTATCTCAAACAACAAGAGAGCAGTCTGATAAAATCAGTTCTGTTTTAGAGAAGATAAAATCAAGTATATATAATATGGAAAATCAAATTGAAAATACACATGATAATTTTAAAAATAATAATGAATTAATTTTACAAATTTCAGATATAGTTAATACATTGAATAATACAGAAAAGTCATTGGAAGAATTTAAAACAATGTTAAATGAATTTAATTAATTACAAGTTTATAATTTGAGAATGAAATAAAGAAGACTATATGCAATAAATACAAAAATGTGTGGAAAAAATATGGAAAATATTTTATAATAAAAGCAACAATTTTATAGGCAAGATTTACGAAAGTAAATGACGCAAAGCTATAGGGGCTAAAGAAACATATCTATGCTAGCCAGTTGCTTGAAATCGTATTAACATATGATTTCTTATTCAACATTGTTATATACAAAGTTATGTGGTAAAATTTGTATATAGCTTATTAGTTATAGAAACTATTCTTTAGAGAATAGTTTTTTATTTATTTGAACTTTGTCTGAAAAATATTGAATACGATTATATTTTAAATGGAGGAAATAGTTATGAAAGAAAATATTGTTGATGTAAGTGTACAAGAATTAATATCAGGAATGATAATAGCAAAAGATGTAATTAGAAATGGTACAGTTCTATTAAAAGAAGGAAGTATTGTAAATGAAGAAATTATAGATAGATTAAAAAATACATATTTTTTAGATAAAATACAGGTTCATATATCTACAGATGTGATTGAAAAAAATACTAAAGAAGCTGAAATAAAAAAAGTAGAGCAGGCATTTCAAGAAGTATCTGATAAATTAGGTGATTTATATTCAAAGATAGATATGATGAGTGAGGATAGTATTGGAGATTTAAGAGAATTTGCATGGAAAATACAAAATCAATTTAAAAGCAGTGAACTTGTAATAAATAGTGTTTTATTTCAAGGAAGTGGAGATGACTGTATTTATAGACATGGCGTAAATGTGGCTGCAATAAGTGCATTGATTGGAAAATGGGCAGGACTCAGTCCAGAAAAGGTACATTTACTTATATATTCAGCTTTGTTGCATGATTTTGGAATTACAAAACTTGCAGAGGAGTTTCAAAAAAAACCTGATTTAATACTTGAAAAGGATAATCCAGAAGTAAAGGAGCATGTGAAAATTGCATATAAATGCATAGAATCTCTTTCTTGTTTGGACAAGTCTGTTATATGTGGAGTTTTAATGCATCATGAAAGATGTGATGGCTCAGGATATCCATTTGGATTAAAGAGTGAAAAGATTCACTATTTTGCTAAAATAATAGCTATTGCGGATGAAATTGATGTTTTAAATTCAAATAAGGAAATAAAAGAAAACAAAGGTGTTTTCCACATTCTTAAGGAAATAAAAGAAAAAAGTATTAATCTGTTAGATTATCAATATTCAAAAATTTTTCTTGAACATATATCAAATTTCTATATAGGTGAGGAAGTTAAATTAAGTAATGGTGATGTGGCTAAGATACTTCAAATGAATATTGAAGATATAGAAAATCCATTGCTATTAAAAGATGGAGAATTCATTAATTTAAAAGATAATAAGGATCTTTATATAAAAGAATTGATAATAAAATAAAGATAAAATATATAAATTGAATTATTATATAGTAGGTTTGATATTTATTTAAGAATATTGTATATAGGTTGTGTTTCATATGTTATAATATATGTTAAATTTATAAAAAATATATAGGAGCATGTGAGTATGGTCACAATTAAGGATGTTGCAAAAGAAGCAGGAGTAGCTGTTGGAACAGTTTCTAAAGTTATAAATAACATAGCAGTAAAACCATCAACAAAAATTTTAGTAGAAAATGCAATAAAAAAATTAAACTATGAACCTAATATTTATGCAAGAGGATTGAAAACGAGTAAAACAAATACAGTAGCTTTAATTTTACCTACTATATGGCATCCGTTTTTTAGTGAATTGGCATATAATATTGAAAAGAATCTCAGAAAAGCCGGAATGAAAATGATATTATGCAATTCTGAAAAAGACGCACAGAGTGAAATTGAGTATATATCTATGGCAAAGCAGAATAAGATGGATGGAATTATTGCAATAACATATAGCAATATAGATGAATATGTTACAAATAAGATTCCATTTGTAAGTATAGACCGATATTTTTCTAATGATATTACATATATATCAAGTGATAATTTTAAAGGTGGAAAACTAGCTGCATGTAAATTAAAAGAAGCAGGATGCACTAAATTAGCATATATAGGCCGTGGATCTAAAATAGATAATGCAACAAGAAAAAGAAAAGAAGGTTTTGTAAGTTATTGTATTGAAAATAATATATGTTATGATATATGTGAATCATTTGGAGTAGATATTGAATTTGATATTTTATTGGATACGTTTATTAAGAAAAATTTTGTTAATAATATAAATATAGATGGCGTTTTTGCAGTAACAGATAAATATGCTTTAAATTTTATTAATAAATTAAAGAAATTAAATATTGCTGTTCCAGATGATGTTCAAGTGATTGGATTTGATGGAAGCAGATCATCTGCACAAGATGATTTTTATATTTCTACAATTAGGCAGCCAATTGAAAGTATAGCAGAAGAATCAGTTAAAACGTTAATAGATATAATTGAAAAGAAAAATGTGAAAAAGGAAATAATTTTACCAATCAGTTTTGTAAAAGGAAAAACTACTAAATAATAATATGAAAAACAAAAAAGTTTCTACTTTAAATATAGAGTAGAAGCTTTTTGTTTAAATTTATAAAAAATACTTGACTATTGTTTGAAAACGTATTAATATTTATTTACAACAAAAATGAAACGTTTCACAAAAATAAAAATAGTTATATACAAGATTTATTTTGTATATAAGGGAGAGATAAAAATGAGTAAAAATTACAATCAAATAAGTTCTGAAATATTAGAATATATTGGTGGAAAAGAAAATATTGTAAGTGCAGCACACTGTGCTACAAGATTAAGATTAGTGCTTAAGGATGATAGCAAAGTTAATGTTAAAGCAATTGAAGAAATGCCTATCGTAAAAGGTAACTTCCAAAATTCAGGACAATTCCAAATCATATTAGGTTCTGGAATAGTAAATGAAGTTTATAAGGAACTTGTGAAGATGGCCAATATAAGTGAAGGAAGCAAAGAAGAACTTAAAGCAGAAGCAGATAAGAAACTGAATCCAGTTCAAAGACTAATAAAATCTTTAGCAGATGTATTCGTACCAGTACTTCCAATACTTGTTGCAGCTGGGCTTTTAATGGGGTTAAACAACATATTAACTTCTCAAGGTTTATTTATAGAAGGAAAATCATTAATAGAAGCATATCCACAATTTAAGGATTTAGCTGAAATGATTAATACATTTGCCAGTACAGGATTTGCATTCTTACCAATATTTTTAGGGTTCTCAGCGACTAAAACTTTTGGTGGTAACCCATATTTAGGAGCTTGTATAGGTGCTCTTATGATCCATGGTGATTTATTAAATGGATATAGCTATCCAGCAGCTGTTTTAGATGGAACAGTGCCATACTGGAGTATATTAGGATTCTCTATTGCTAAAGTAGGATATCAAGGAACTGTACTTCCAGTTTTAGCTTCATCTTATGTGTTAGCTAAGACAGAAAAGACATTACATAAAATAATACCTTCAGTATTAGATAACTTATTAACACCATTATTTACTGTGTTTATAACTGGATTATTAACATTCATAGCTATTGGACCTGTTATGAGAATGGCAGGTAATGCAATAACAGTAGGATTATTAGGATTAATCAATACATTAGGACCAATAGGAGGAGCTATATTTGGATTCTTCTATGCACCAATAGTTATTACAGGAATGCATCACAGTTTTACAGCAGTTGAAACTCAATTATTAGCTGACATAGTAAATACAGGAGGATCATTCATATTCCCAGTTGCAGCAATGTCAAATGTTGCTCAAGGTGCAGCAGCTTTAGCTGTTATAATGGTTCTTAAGAACAATGATAAAATGAAGGGGGTAGCTTCAGCATCTGGTATATCAGCATTACTAGGAATAACTGAACCAGCTATATTCGGTGTAAACTTAAAATTACGTTATCCATTCTATGGAGCAATGATAGGTTCAGCAGTTTCATGTGGATATATCATGTTGACAAAAGTTCTTGCATTAGCTCCAGGAGCAGCAGGACTTCCAGGAATTATATCTATAAGACCTGAATCAATGGTTAATTACATTATTGGAATGGTAATATCAATGGGGGTAGCAGTGGTATCAACAGTAATGCTTGCTAAATTCATGAATAAAAAAGAAGCATAATAATAAACAAGTAGGAGGATTAGATTATTCTAATACCTTCTATTTGTAATATAAGGAGAAAATAAAGATGAGAGAATGGACTAGAGAAGAAAGATATAGAACAATATTAGAAGCAACAGATGAAGAAATGAAAAAACTAAAAGAAAAGGTAGACGGATGTCCATATAGACAAAAGTTTCATATCCAGCCTACAACAGGATTATTAAATGATCCAAATGGATTTTCTTATTATAATGGAGAATATCATTTGTTCTATCAATGGTTTCCATTAGGGCCTGTTCATGGAGTAAAGCACTGGTATCATGTATCATCAAAAGATCTTGTTAACTGGAAAGACTGTGGCGTAGGAATAATACCAACAGAATATTTTGAAAGCCATGGTGCATTTTCTGGGACGGGAATGGTGCATGATGATAAATTATATCTTTTCTATACTGGAAATACAAGAAATGAAGAATGGGTAAGACGTCCATACCAATGTCTTGCAATAATGGATTCTGATAATAAAATAATAAAGAAACAAGCTATAATTGAAGAATTGCCAGAAGGTTATACTGATAATTTCAGAGATCCTAAAGTATTTAAAGAAAATGACAAATATTATTGTATTATAGGTGCAGAAAAAAAAGATGGTAATGTAGGAACTATAGTAGTGTATCAATCTGATAATTTATTAAACTGGACTTTTAAAAGTGAAATAAAGGCTGACTTTGAAGAGCGAGGTTTCATGTGTGAATGTCCGGATTATATAAAATTTGAAGATAAGGCAGCATTATTATTCTGTCCTCAAGGATTAAAACCAGAAGGTGATAAATACAATAATATATTCCAGTCAGGATATTTTTTAGGAGATGAAATAGATTTTGATAACTGTGAATTTAATCATGGCGAATTCCAAGAACTAGACAGAGGATTTGATTTTTATGCACCTCAGACTGCAAAATGCATTGATGGAAGATATGTACTTGTTGGATGGATGGGACTTCCTGAAATAGATTATCCAACTGATGAAAATGGATGGGCTCATTGTCTTACACTTCCAAGAGAAATAAGTTTATGCAATGATAAATTGATTCAAAAACCAGTAAGAGAGCTTAAAAAATTAAGAAAGTCAGAAAGAATTGAAAAATATATTCTTGATAATATGGAAGTTGATGTAGAAGGATTCAAAGAAACTATATATGAAGTGGAATGTGAGTTTAAAAATATTAAAGGAAGGAATATTGGAATCAAATTAAGAAAAGGTCAACAAGAAGAAACCTTATTCTATTATGATATAGAGAATAAAAAACTTATTTTAGATAGAAGCAGGTCAGGAATATCTTTTGCAGAACAATACGGGACTAAAAGAAAGTGCAGTTATGACAGTCAAAATCTCAAACTACAGATTTTTGTAGATACTTCATCAGTAGAGATCTTTGTAAATGATGGTGAGGAAGTGTTTACAGGAAGAATTTTCACCAAAAAATCAAGTGATGGAATAAGTGTTTTTGCAGAAGGTTATGGAAAAGCAGAACTTAAAATTTGGACTCTGAATATATAAAGACTAAATAATATCATACTTAATTGTTAAATTATAGATTATTAAGTATAATGATATTAGAATTTTAAAATATATAAATTTGGAGGAATTAATCAATGAAAGAAATTACATGTGAAGCATTAAACGAAAATATGTTTAAAATGATAGGAAAAGACTGGATGTTAATCAGTGCTGAAAAGGATGGAAAAACAAACACAATGACAGCTTCATGGGGAGGAGCAGGAGTTTTATGGAATAAAAATGTTGCATATATTTTTATAAGACCTCAAAGATATACAAAAGAATTTATTGATTCATCAGATAGACTTTCTATATGTGTTCTTCCTGAAAAGTACAGAAAGGAATTATCATATTTAGGAAGAGTCTCAGGAAGAGATGAAGATAAAATATCTAATGCTGGTTTGAATGTGAAAAAATATGACAATGTTCCATATTTTGATGAAGCAAGGTTAACATTTATATGTAAAAAACTTTATGCACAAGAATTGAAAGAAGATTGCTTTATTGAAACTGATTTAATAGATAAATGCTATTCTCAGAAAGATTATCATACAATGTATGTTGTTGAGATTGAAAAAATATTAGAAAAGTAGAAGTATCACATTTTTCATTGGAATGATTTAATATAAGTAATCATTCCAATTTTTTTATAAATATATTTTGATATGTTTATAATATTGAAAAATATATTAATTATTATAAGTTTTATATCTAAAGAGGAGAAATTTTATGAACAATTCACTAAGATTAAAGGGAATATTTTTGGTTATATTTGCAGCATTATGCTGGGGAGTTTCTGGAACTGTAGCTCAATATTTGTTTCAAAGTGAGCAATTTACAACAGAATGGATGGTAGTTGTAAGAATGATTTCTGCTGGAATACTTCTTTTGCTTATAGGAGTATTAAAAGGAGAGAAAAGTGTATTTAAAATATGGAAAACAAGAAGTGATGCTTTTAGGCTTATTTTGTTTGGGGTTTTAGGAATGCTTGGAGTTCAGTATACATATTTTGCAGCAATAAATCATGGTAATGCTGCGACAGCAACAATACTTCAATATTTAGCACCTATAATAATAACTATTTATTTATCCATAAGCAATAGAACTTTACCCAATTTTAAACAGGTATTTTGTATGTGTATGGCTCTAATGGGAACTTTTTTGATTATTACAAAAGGAAGTATTAGTAATCTTTCAATTTCTTATCTCGCTATTTTTTGGGGAATTGCATCTGCATTTGCCAGTGCCCTATACACATTGCAGCCAATCTCATTATTAGAGAGATATGGATCAATATGTGTTGTAGGATGGGGAATGCTTATTGGAGGCATTGCATTGAGTTTTATTTATCCTCCATTTGATTGTACAGGCATTTGGGAAATTAAATCTGTTGCTGCAATTATTTTTGTGATTTTATTTGGAACTTTAAGTTCATTTTATTGTTATCTGGAGAGTTTGAAATATATAAGACCATATGAAGCAAGTATTTTAGGATGTATAGAACCATTATCAGCATCATTTCTTTCAATAATATTCTTAAATGTAAGATTCAGTTTTATACAATGGATTGGGGCATTGTGTATAATTGTTACAGTTACTATACTTTCAGTTATCCGTAGATAAATAATTAATGAACTTTATCTTAATAATATTTATAAAAGATTTGTAAATATTATGGTAATAATGTTAAGATTATTGTATAGAACTCATTAAAAATTAGAATTAATATAAATGATAAAGTTTTAAATAACAGTATTGAAATATGTAAGTTATTTGAAATTTTGATATGAAAGGAATATTAAGCATGATAAACAGCCATGTTAATATGTTAGATGAAGATGATTTAAAACAGATATTGAATAGAATTCCAGATATAATTAAAATTTATGATTTGAATCATAATATCTGTTTTTTAAATGAAATTGGAGAAAAAATGTATGGAAAAACTTTTGATGAAATGAAAGAAGATAAAAGTTGTAAGAATACATTAACCAGTGAAGAAAAGTGTACACAGTTTATTATAGATAGAGTTATAGAAGAAAAAAAAGCTATAAAACAAGAAAAATATATTTCAGAATTAGATAAAATTATGGATTGCTGCTATACTCCTATTTATAATAATGATGGAAAATTAAAGTTTGTATTAGAACGGCTCACTGATATTACAGAAAAGAAGAGGCTGAGTATAGAATTAGAGAGAGATAACAGAAAATATAAAAAAATAATTAATGATCTTCCAGATGCACTTATGATAGTTGAAAATGAAATAATAGTTCAAGCAAATAATAAAATATGTGATTTCATTGGAAAAAGTTATGATGAAATAATAAATACCAATATTTTTGATTATTGCGGAGAAAAATATAAATTTCAGTTAAAGAAAAAAATGAAGGATTTAATAAAAAACAAAAAAGTCTGCGATATATTTGATTGTGAATATAAAAATTCAAAGGGAAGTATAAAATTTCTTCAGATGGTCACTAGTTATTTAGAGTATGGTGGAAGGCCTGCTATGTTTATATTATTTCGTGATAGTACTGAAGTTAAAGTAGAGTTGAAAAAAGCTGCATTATTTCAAAGGAATTCACTTCAAAAGGCTATTGAATCCAATAAGTTTGTAGATATAGAGAGAATATATGTGCCTGCTAATATTATAAGTGGTGATTTTTTTAGAACATGCAAGATAGACAATGAGAATATTGTAGGAATAGTAATAGATGTAAAAGGAAAAGGTATCAGTGCAGCTTTGAGCACTTCTGCTATTGATATATTGTTTCTTCAAGAAATAGGAAAAAGTATAGACCCGCTTACAATAGTAAAAAATCTAAATGAAAAGCTTGTAAAATATTATGGAGATACATATATTGCAGTATGTGTATTCAGCATGAACTTTAACAAAAAACAATTAAAAGTTGTTGGAGCGGGAATAAATAGATTTTTATATAAACCTGTACATGATAATACTTGTGAGAAAATTGTAAAAGGACCTTTTTTAGGAATGTTTGAAGATAGTGAGTTTGACGAAGAAACAATTCATTTTAAAAGTGGCGATAAAATAATTTTATTTACAGATGGATTTGACTTTGTGTTAGAAGAAAAACCTTCTGTCAAGCAAGATATAGATAATGGAGACATGAAAAAATTGAAAGATGATGTAGTAGAATATTTCCAAGATGAATTTTTGGAAAATGGAAAACTTAAAGATGACTGTACAATGTTATTAATAGAAATAAAATAATATATTAAAATTTCTGATATTTTTAGAAAAATGCAATACTTATTGAAAAATATTGCAAAAAATGGGATAATTAAAATTGAAAATAAAGTTTAAATTTGTTACAAAGTAATAATTGAAATTCATTATTTTAACAAAAGTGATAAGGTGATGAAAGAAGGGGTTGAAATGGAGAATGTAAAAGGTGAATTGATTTTATATGGCATAGAAAATATAAATGAAAATCTAGATAATATAGTTGGCTCTTTAGGGCTGAAAGATAGTATTTTCGAAGTTAAACTTATTATTTCAGAAGCTATAACAAATGCATTTATCCATGGCAATAATAGTGATAAAACAAAACCTATAAATGTTAAATGGGATATGAATGGAAATAATTTATGCATACAAGTAAAAGATTGTGGAAGAGATAATAAGGATTTTGAAATAGATACAGATATTGATAATAGTGATTTTTTATCAGAAAGTGGACGAGGATTATTTATAATTTCATCATATGCTGATGAAGTTGAATTTAAAGAAAATACATTAATAATGAAAAAAGTTGTTTGAATTTAGAATATAAAATAATACAAAAAATTTAAAGGTATGAGGTGAGGGAATGAATAGTATGACATTAAGTATATCTAAAAATTTTACAGTTGAAGAAGTATCAGAATTTAGAAGTGCTGTTAATAAATTAATAGAGGAAGGAACTATTAATTTCATCTTTGATTTTACTGAATGTGAATTTATTGATAGTACAGGACTTGGAGTTCTTGTATCGATTTACAAAAAATGTGCTGAAAAGAATGGAAATATAAAATTGAGAAACATGGATGTTAAGGTTAAAAAGTTGTTTGAACTTACAAGGCTGGATAGAGTTTTTGAAATATATTAAAAAATTTTAAGAAATTATAAAAAGCAGACAGAACTATTCATTAGAAAATGTCTGTTTTTTATTATAAACATGAGGAGAATTTTCAAATATGAATGAAAAAGATTGTATACTAGAAAAAAGTGACTTGGAAGAAATCTTAAATAAAATACCTGATATAATAAAGGTTCATAATCCAGATCATACAATATGTTTTTTTAATGAAGCAGGATCTAAATTTTATAGAAAAACTCTTGATCAAGTAGAAGGACATAAGTGTTATGAAGCTTTAGATAGAACTGAGCCATGTAAAGAATGTGCATTTGCACAAGCTGTAAATCAAAAAGAAATAATATGTCAGGAAAGATATATTCCAGAACTCGATAAAATAATGGATATTTGTTATAATCCTATTTTTGACAAGAATGGGAAGTTGAAATTTGTAGTAGAAAGATTAACAGATATTACTGAAAAAAAGCTTTTAAGCAGAGCACTTTTAAGAGATAATGATAAGTATAAGCAGGTTATAAATAACCTTCCAGATGCTCTTGCAATAGTGAAGGATGGAATAATAATACAAGTTAATAATCTTATGTGCAAATTTTTTGGCAAAAGTTATGAAGAGGTTATTAATTCTAAAGTTTGGTCATATTGCTCTCCTCAATATTTAAAGGCATTTCAAAGAAAAGTTTATCATGTTATAAAGAATAAAAAGTTATGCGAAATTTTCAATTCAGAATATAGGAAATCTAATGGAGATATAATTTATATTCAAATGGTCACAGGATATATGGAATATGATAGAGGGCCTGCTGTGTATTTGTTATTTAGAGACAATACAAAAATAAAAAATGAATTAAAGACAGCGGCTGCATTACAAAAAAATTCATTAAATAATAATTTTAAATCAAATCAATATATAAATATAGAAAGAATATATGTGCCTGCAAATATAATTAGTGGAGATTTTTATAGAGTTTGTAAAATAGATGATGAACATATTGTAGGAGCTATAGCAGATGTAAGGGGAAAGGGAATAAATGCAGCGTTAAGTGTTTCTGCAATTGATATATTATTTATGCAGGAGATAGGACATACTTTTGACTTGAAAAAAGTAATAGAAAATTTGAATGAAAAACTTGTGACATATTATGATAAAACACACATTGCAGTATGTGCTTTTAGTTTAGATTTCTCCAAAAAGGAATTAAAAGTAGTTGGTGCCGGAATTAACAAATTTTTATATAAACCAGCTCATAAAGATATTAGAGAAGAAATTCTAAAAGGATCTTTTTTAGGAATGTTTAAAGACAGTAAGTTTGAAGAAAAAAGTATATACTTTAATAAGGGTGATAAAGTATTTTTATTTACACATGGGTTTGATATTATTTTAAAAAAAGAAAAATCCATAAAAGAATCTTTAAATGATGATGAAATTGAACAAATAAAATCTAATATTTATGACTATCTTCAAGATGAGCTTGTTGATTATGGAAAATTGAAAGATGATTGTACAATGCTAGCAATTAATATAAAATAAATGAAAAAGCATGAGAACATAATTAAATTGTTGTCATGCTTTTTGTATTTTATTATCATTTTTAGAAATAATAACAAAGTTCTTGATCGGATAATTTTTACAAAACATAACTCAATATATTGGAAACAATATTGAAACTTCAAAAAATTCATCTTCATTATTTAGATTAAATTTAATAATACCATTATACTTAGAAACTAATTTTTTTATTGAAGGAATTCCAATCCCTTCTTTATTAATTCTTTTTGAAGAAAGAAAACTATTATCAACTACTATCGGTTCAATGGCATAGGTATTGTCAAATGTGATGGAAAGCTGATTAGAATATTTTTGGGCACTTATCTTTATAATACGATCTTTTGATTTTATTTTTTCACATGCTTCAATTGCATTTGTAAATAAATTTCCTATTAAAACACATAAATCAGGATTTGATATATTTAGATTTTTGGGAATATTGAAATTTTTTATATCTACAGTTATTTCTTTTTCATATGCTATATTTACATAGTAACTTATTAGTACATTAATTGCATCATTTTCACAAAATATCATTTCTTTAAATGATGGAAGCTCTTTTGCATAATTTTCAATATATTCTTTTAATTTTTCAAAATCATTTCCTTCTAAAAATGTTTTTATTACAAGTATATGATTTTTTAGATTATGACGCATTTTTCGTGTATTATATATATTTTCAGTGACAAGACTATAATAACTTTTCTGCATTTCTATTTGTGTATTAAGCTTTTTGTTTTTAATATATATATCTGAAAAGGTCAGCATTAATATAATCCCTATTATAAATATTAAGATAAAACCACTTATTTCATAAAACCAAGAAAAATGTATTGGTTCAAATAATTTATAGATTCTATCAGCAAGAAATGATGTTGCAACTACACAGAAGCCACTTAAAAGCAACATGGAATATTTAATATTGTTAAATACTGCGGAAAAGGTTGTAATAATTAAATATAAAAAAATAGAGTATTTATAAAATGAAAGTAAAGATGAATACAATTTTAAAGTAGTTTGGTTAATGCATATTA
>NZ_CAKVKB010000067.1 GCF_934754915.1 uncultured Clostridium sp. | reverse complement strand
CATAACCCGAAATTATCTTATTATCCGCAAAAACCGCCTTATATCCGTCAAAGCTCAGTCCCTTGGGGAAAATCGAGACCTTTCCCTGCAAAACAGCCGACGGCTCCGAAATTGAATTTGATATTACATTCATTATCGGTATAACAACCATCATAAGTGCGGCAAGCATCAGTATATCCACAATTGTATAAAATATTTTGTCGCTGAGTGAGCTTCGGCGGAATGTACGTATTAAATTTCCCATTGCTTTTACCTCCTACCAAAGACTTGTTTCGGTTACTCTTTTCGACAATGCGTTTGCCGCGACAATCAGAACCAGGTTTATGGCAGAGTTAAAAAGTCCTACCGCTGCACCGTATGAATAATCGCTTCCTGTCTGCAATGCAACCTTATATGAATATGTACTTATGATTTCGCTTGCGCTCAGATTTAGAGAATTTTGCATAAGCAAAACCTTTTCGTATCCGATTGTCATCATGCTTCCTATACGCATAATAAACAATATTACAAAGGTGGGAAGTATTGAGGGGAAATCAATATTTATTATCTGTCTCAGTCTGCTTGCTCCGTCTACCGACGCCGCTTCGTACAGCGACGGGTCTACGCTCGACAATGCCGCAAGATAAATAATCGAGTTCCAGCCTATATTCTGCCAGATTGCCGACAGCACATATATATGCGCAAAAGCCTCCGGCTTTGACCATATATCTACACTCTCAATCCCTATCATATTGCAGAACTGTCCGTAAAGTCCCACTCTCGGATTTAATATCTGCGACAAAATTCCGACCATTATTACCGTCGAGATAAAATGCGGCATATACGTTATCATCTGTACTGTTTTCTTGTACGCTTTATTTCTGACAACATTCAGGATTAATGCAAACAAAACCGTTACCGGCGATTCGAGAAGTATCTGATAAACCGAAATTTTTACGGTATTCCAAAAAACCATTGTGAACTTCGGCGTATTGAACATCTTTGCAAACTGATCCAGTCCTACCCACTTACTTCCCCATATACCGCCGGAGGCATTATATCTTTTAAATGCAATCTGCAACCCAAGCATGGGATAATAGCAAAATACGAAAAGCAGCACAAGGGGAATTATCAGCATGAGGTAAAGCTCCCAGTTGACAAGATACCCTCTTAATTCCTTTTTAAAATTTCTATTAACAAACTTTATAATACTTGTATCTGGCCATATCAAATTTCCTCTAATTATTTCATCTTTCCAATACTCTCTGTTTTTCAAAAAAATATCACTGTTCATTATACCTCTCCTATCATACTCCATTTTAATGCTGTCCCTCTTTTTATATTACATTTTGCATATTTTCCTAATATTTTCTCATAATACTTAGGCTTTATTCCAAAACCAGGTCGTATAGATTTTATATTTTTATCTGTAAAAAATTCACCTTCTTTTATATCTTCCACTACATACAAAGAACGACCTCTTTCTTTGCTTAATATTTGCTTTTCAGTCAATTGATAAGATACCTTTCCCATAGCTTTTTCTATATTCCTAATTGAATTTACCATATGCTTAAATTCTTTCGGTTCCATAGAAAAAGAAGAATCAGGTCCACCATCTTTACGTGATAAAGTTAAATGCTTTTCAATAACTGTTGCACCTATTGCTACACTTGCTATAGCTACCTCATCACCTAATGTATGATCTGAAACTCCAACTTCTACTCCAAATGTTTCTTTCATATTAGGAATTGTCTTCAAATTCATCTCATTATATGGAGCTGGATATGCTGACAAACATTTTAATAAAATTATATTTCTATTTCCAGTTTTGATACAAGTTTCTATTGCACAATTAATATCTTCAATAGTTGCTATTCCAGTTGATAATATTATTGGTTTGCCTGTACTTGCAACTTTTTTTATAAGAGGTATATCTTCTATTTCATACGATGCTATTTTATAAGCTGGGACTTTTAATTCCTCTAAAAAATCAACAGCTGATAAATCAAATGGTGCTGAAAAACAAATCAAACCTTTTTGTCTTGCATGATCCATTAATTCTTTGTGCCATTCCCAAGGAGTATATGCTTTTTCATATAATTCATAAAGATTCATACCTTCCCATGGACTCCCTGGCGTTGCCATAAATTCTTTTCCTTTGCAGTCCATTGTAATGGTATCTGGTCTATACGTCTGTAATTTAATCGCATCCGCACCAGCATCTGCTGCTGCCTCAATAATCTGCATTGCCTTATTAAAATTTTGCAAATGATTTGCTGACATTTCTGCAATAATAAATGTTCTTCCTTTGTTTATTTCAAACCCATTTATATCAATCATTATTATTCTCCTACTTTTTTGTATCTATAATTTTTACATCTGAATATTTCATCATCATTATACCAGAATCATACTCACCAATATTTTCTTTATTTTCAATCCCCAAAAAATTATTTAATATCATATTTGTAAATTTAACATTACATTCATGTGCATGAAGATATCCTCCGCCAAACCTAGGATTTACATCAAAAATAAAGTATTCATTATTATATTCAAATAAGTCAATATCAATTGGTCCAACAAAATTTAATTTTTCAACAAATTCTTTTATAAATTTAAATAATTTATAATCTTTAATTGATATACTTTTATTTGTTTCTCCATTTTTCATTAATATTTTTTCTTTTGCAAAAATTGAAGTAACTTTATGAGATATCATATCAACATATACATCTACTCCTATTTCTTTTCCTTTAATTACAGGCTGAATTATGTAATCTTCATATAAATTAAAATATTTTATTAATTCTTCTTCTGTTTCTACTATATGCTTTCCAATACTTCCAGCTCCATTTTTTCTTTTTAAAATAACAGGAAATCTATTTATATATTTCTTAAAATCATTAATACTTTGTACTGTCTCAATATTCGGATAATCCTGTTGCTTTAAATATTCATTCATTTTCTTTTTATCTTGACATAAAGCTATTGTTTTATAGTCTGACACCAAACACTTTATACCTTCTTTTTCTAATATATTCTTATTTTTAGATACTTGCAAAAGATCATCTTCAAATAATGGAATTATCATTTTTACATTTCTTTTTTTGCATTCATTTACTAATTCTTTTATATAAGTCTTCTCATTTGTTTTTGGAAGAATCACTTTTTCATTTGCAACATATAATGCTGCTGCTGTCAAATCACAATCAGCTGCAATCACTTTAACCTGTTTATCATATTTTTTAGATTCTTTTATAAAATTATTAATTAAAGGAACTCTCGACCCACTATCTAAAATCATCAAACTATTCATATAAATTTATCCTTTTTTCTTTAATTTAGAACAGATTTAACACATCATACAACAACTTTTTATATATGGAATAAAACTATGATATACTCTCTTTTTTAATTCAATAAAATTATTCATTCTCTAACCTTATTCTGCATTCATGGCCTCCATAACTAATAAGTGGACCTTCACTTAGTTACTCTAATTATAATATTTTCTTCAAACTTTATAGCTTATTTATAATATTTATCTAACACATTACTATTTGATTCTCTAAAATATTTAATATTATTTTCACGACAAAATTCTTCGCCCACATCATCTTCTTTTTAAACAGTTGTTGCTATAATAATTTCAACCATTTTTTGACTTTGCAACTCTCTCAACAACATAATGACGCATTAGTTTATCACATAAATCATTAAATATTTTATTGAATGAACGTTTTAATGTAGTATGTAATTGAATTATACATACTATTTTTCCTTCTAAATACTTTTTATATAATCTACTATTCTTTTACTTGCTTTTCCATCTACCAGCTTCCATCCATTAAATGCTATTTTTTTCATCTGATGAATATCACAGCTTAATTTTCTCAATTCTTCGATAATATTACATTTAGATATTTTTTTTAATACTCCCATATCATCCATATTCTCTACGTAAAATCTCATATTTCCCCACGGAATTGCTGCAGTTGGAATTCCCAAACACATAGACTCATACGCAATACCACCACCTAATGAAAGTACAATATCACTATTCAAAATAAATTTATAAATATCATTAACATTTTTATAAAAAACTACATTATCAATATGGTTTCTCATTATTTTTTCAATTCTTTTTTCTGAAAAACCTGGTCCTAATATAATATTAAAATTCAAATTACATTTTTCATTTTTCAATTCATTTATCAACATTTCTGTGTATCTTGCTGGATCTGTTCCTCCAAAACAAACTAATATATTTTGCGCACATGATTTATTCCAACTATTTTGTGGTCTATTCTTAACAATATCATTTTTTACTATATGATATTTAGGTGATTGTAATATTTGAACATCTTTTAAATTCCATTTTTTAAAAAATATATCTCCATCAATTAATACATCAGGTTTAAAATTATTTAATCCTGAATCATTCAAATGAATTATTGGAAAAAAACCTATCCTTCTAATAAGATTTTCAAATATCGCATCTGCATCAAGAATATCTGATATATATATATTCTTTTCATCTATTAATTTTAATTTTTTAAGAAAATTAATAGTCTTCTTTCTTTCTGTAAAATTTATTATTTCAAGTTTTTCTTTATTGACAAAATCACTAATTTTCTTATCACATTCAAATATTATTATCAATTCATAGTGATTTTTTTTCAACTCCAATGCTAATGAATAACTGCGAATTAAATTTCCAATTCCAATTTGTTCATTTCCTGCCGCATGAATAATAATCATATTTTCTCCCTAACTTTTATTTAAAACAATCCCATGTTAATACTGTTCCCTTATTCAAATCTTTTGTAACTTTTAATCCTACAACCTTATCTTTATCAAATGGACTTATTCCCCATCCAGGCCTCAACATATCTAAGTCTTCTTTTCTTACCTGCTCTCCATTTTTTATATCTTTATTAATAACTAACGAACGTGTAGATACTTCTTTTTCCTTTTTTTCACAAGGTAAAACTCGTTTTCTTGAACTTCCCATTGCCATTTCTAAATTTCTTATCTCAGTAACCATTTCTTTCATTTCTATTGGATTCATGCTAAACCAATGATCTGGTCCTTCTAAATTTTTATCTAAAGTAAAATGCTTTTCTATTACACGTGCTCCTAACGCAACTGCTCCTATTGCAGCTGTTATTCCAACTGAATGATCAGAAAATCCTATTATACATTCAGGATACATGATTTTTAAACTTTCTATGATTTTTAAATTCATCTCATTCATTGGCGATGGATATTGTGCAACACAATGCATTAATATTAAATTTTCGCATCCATTCTCTTGTAACAAAGAAATAGCTTTATCAGCTTCAGACAAAGAGCATTTTCCCAATGATAGTATTACAGGTTTGTTTGTCTTTGCAATTTCAATTAACATATCAACGTAATTTACATCTGACGATGCAACTTTAAAACATGGTACATTCAAACTATTTAAAAATCTCACCCCATCAACGCTAAATGGTGTAGAAAAAACTATCAGCCCTAAACTTTTAGCATATTCAAATACCTCTCTATGTTTATCTCTATCAAACTTTATTTCATCAAACATATCAGCAATTGTTTGTGTTTTTTCTTTTCCTTTTTTTCCCCAAGTTATAACTCTTTCTTTATCAGCTAAAAGTTCCTCAGATGTATATGTTTGAAATTTTACTGCATCCACTCCACATTCCTTTGCTACTTTCACTATTTTTTTTATATCTTCAACATTATTATTTTGATTAGCTCCTATTTCTGCTACAATAAAAGTAGGTTTTTCTTTTCCCAATACCTTGTTAGAAATCTCTATTTCCTTCATTTATTCCTCCATTTAGTTATATACATTCAACACTAAAAATCCACCACTTATTTTTGTCCTCTAATCCATTTTTCCATAATTCTTTTCTTTCACAATTAAGCACCTTAAATCCTGTACTTACAATTAATCTTTCAGCTTCTTCATAACTATAAAAAGAATACAAACCTCCACTATATTCTTTTGCTCTTTCATCAAGTTTAAATGAATATTCATCTAATTTTTCACCTTTTCCAAATAAAAAATCATCTTTTGTTCGGAAATTCACAAACATTTTTCCACCTTTTTTCATTATTTTATGTATATTTTTTAAGTTTTCAATAAATTCATCATTTGTAACTAACACAGATATGCCATTATTTATTACTACATCAAAAAATCCTTCTTCAAAGTTAATGTCTCTTATATCATTATTATATAACTCCTTTAAATTATTTCGATTTTTTAATATTTTTTTAGCAATCTTACAACATTCTTCATTATAGTCTATTCCATATGAATTAAATCCATTATCTAATAATGGTATTAAATTCCTTCCAGATCCAAATCCCAAATCTAATGCATTCTTATTTGAATTATCTTGTTCTTTATAATACTTAGATATAAATGCAACAACTCTTTCATCCGGATATAGCATTACATGCTTTTTTATCTCATTTTTCCAAAATTTTTTTGTCTCTAATTTATAATTATTCATACCATATTATCCTCTTAATATTTTCTATTTATTTTTTATCCAATTCTAATAAATCTTTATTTAGTCTACTTTTATCATTTTTTTTATTTTTTGTTTTATATAACCAATATCATTATAATTATTTACTTTTATTATTACATATCCTCTATTATATATGTCTTTTCCACAAGTTATTCTTTTCACAACATCTCCACACTTAAAATGCAGATTACTTTCATGAATGAATTCTAATTTTTCTAACTGTTCATTAGTTGGAAACTCTAATATTTTACCTTTCACATAATCTAAAAAATCTACTATTAAAATATTTTTTTGCTTAACCCTAAAGTCGCACTCTTTATTAATTGCCATATTTATACCTTCAAATAAAAAATTAACTCCTGTAACCTCTGGTATTATTTTTCTAGATATAAAATATCCGGCTGGTCTTCCTGCCATTTCAATAATATAAACCACATTATTGTCAATAAGTATATCAGCATTTATTAAGCAATTATTTATATTGGTTGCTTTACATACATTTTCAATTATCTTTCGAATTTTAAATTCTAATTCCAAATCAATATCTGCTGGGCATATATATTCTGTTTCCTGTCTATATGGCAAAGCCGTCATTACTTTCTCTCTAACCAAAACTATATCAACTTTTCCACCCTTAATAACGCCATCTACACCATATTCCTTACCAGGAAGTAATTCTTCTACTAATGTAACATCATTACCTCGTTCATTATAATGCTTATTTATGCAATCTAATATTTCCTCTGGTCTTTCAATAACAATTATTCCATTGCTTCCAGATCCAAATCTTGGCTTCAATATACATGGAAGTCCTATTTTTTTTACTGAATCAATTATTTCATCTTTGCTTTCTGCTGTTAACTGCCTAGCACATGGAATATTTATTTTTGACAAACATCTATTAAATCTCACCTTATCTACACAATTTAATGCAGCTTCTTTACTGATTCCAGTTAATTTTAAAGCATCATTTACAGCTCCAACTGTAGTTAACAATTTTCCTATAGGTGCTGGCAATACAGCTTTAACATCATATGCTTGGGCTATTTTTATTATTTCTTCTTCATTTTTTATGTCTACATTAATAGATATATCCGAATACTTAAAACCTTCTGAATATTTATTTCCATCTACAGCAATTACTTTGTATCCCATTTTTTTTGCAATATTTATACTTTCAATATGTTCATCACTAGCTCCAATTGATATTACATATTCCATCTTTGACCTCACTTAATTCTCTAATAAATTTTGTAACTGCTTCACACTTAGCCATTCACTGTTAGTTCCTGAATTATATTCAAATCCTTCTTCAACCAATTTTCCACCTGGAGTCATAAATTCATAAGAATTCCACCAATCAAAATGAGGATAAACTATATAATGTTTTTCATATTCATAAGTCATTCTTGAATCATCTTTAGTAACCATTACTTCATGTAATTTTTCTCCCTCTCTTATTCCTATTTCCTTTATATCTCCATCAGGCAACATAGCTTTTGCTAAATCAGTAATTTTAAAAGAAGGTATCTTAGATATGTAGGTTTCTCCTCCTTTGGATTCCTTTAATGCCTTGAATACTAAATCTACCCCTTCATCCAAAGTAATCCAAAATCTTGTCATCCTATAATCTGTTATTGGTAAAGTTTTAATTCCTTTTTCTATCAACGATTTAAAAAAAGGAATTACAGAGCCTCTGCTCCCTGCAACATTTCCATATCTAACTACAGAAAAAATAGTTCCTTTACCTCCTGAGTATGCATTTCCTGCTATAAACAATTTGTCTGAAACAAGTTTAGTTCCACCATATAAATTAATTGGATTTACAGCTTTATCTGTAGATAAAGCTACAACCTTTTTAACACCACAATCTATTGATGCATCAACTATATTTTGTGCTCCATGTATATTGGTTTTTATAGCTTCAAAAGGATTGTATTCACATGCTGGAACTTGTTTCATTGCTGCTGCATGAATGACATAATCTATATTTTTAAATGCTCTATATAATCTTTCTCTATCTCTTACATCTCCTATAAAAAATCTCAATTTATCAAATTTTTCTGGATATTTTATTTTAAATTCCTTTGCCATTAAATCCTGCTTAAATTCATCTCTCGAATAAATCACTATCTTTTTAGGGTTATATTCTTTTAATATACGTTCAGTGAATTTTTTTCCAAACGATCCAGTTCCCCCAGTTATTAGAACATTTTTTCCTTCTAACATATTACTGAACCTCCTCAATATTTTTTAATTCTTTTTTAGCATTTAAAAAGTCATCTGATTTTTCTTCTATTACATCTTTTATGCTTTCATATAATTTTCTACTTTGCCTTACTATTTCATATAATTTTTCTTCTTTATTCTTTTCTTGTTCCATGTTTTTATTAGTTAAAATTTCATATACAACAGAATAAAGTAATGATTGAATTATTAAAAAGCTGCTCATTTTTTCTTTTATAAAGCAATCAATTTTATCTAATTCATCTAACAATTCATTTATCTTAGATGTTTTATTATATTTTAATAAATTTTCCAACTCATATGTATACTCTATTCCCTTTTTACACTTTTTTTCTACTTTCATTAAATTATCATACATTTTATCTATTCCATCTGTTATTTTTTTACAAATAATTCTGTCGGGTTTCTTCTCTTTAAATGGTTCTATTTTCTTATTTCCATATTTTTTAATAACTTCACTTAATTTCATTTCCTCTGTTCCAATTATTCTTGCTCCACCTTCAGTTGCATTTATAAATTTAATTTTAGGATTGCCAGCAATGATTTTCTCCATTCCAAGTCTATATGAATTAAGTATTACACTTGTTCTAACTTTTCTATTATCAACACTTTCAACCCAAATATCTAAATCACTTTTTACTTCATCAAATTTAGCACTATTATGCTTTGTGTCTAAATATTCAGAATGCGCACTTTCATTTGTATAAGCAAAGTCTTGTCCCACAAAAATTATTGGATTACACCCAAGTAATATAGCTGCTGAAACCATACTGTGAGCTACAGATCCATACACTTGTAATGTTTTATATTCCCTATTCAAAAAATCATTTATCTCTTCAGTTACTACTGAAAAAATCTTATATCCGTTATGATTTTCTACAATTTTTTCATTAGTACTATTAAAAAATAACAGTGGTATATTGGTATTTTCTATATATCCCTTAACAAGATTATAATTAACCTCCTGAGGATCTAAAGCAACTAAAAGACCTGGATTAATTTTTTTATCAATAAGACCTTTTAATGGTCTTCCTCCTGTTATTATAAAGAAATTATTTTCAATTCCTTTTAATTTATCAATATTCTTATCTAAAGATGGTCCCGCTGAAACAATTATTGCTGGCTTGTCTTTATATACATTTTCATACTCATCTATTATTACAGACTTAGCCATATATACTATATTTTTAATTGTTGTATTGAACCAAATCTCCTTAAAACCAAATTTAGTATTTCTATCACTAATACAATCATATAATTTAAATTTTATCATTTCCATAAATTCCAAAAACTCTTTATTATATAATTTTGCATAATTAGAAAATGGTAATATTTTCAATCGAGTAATATTGAATTCATCCATAAAATTTAATTTTTCATTTATACTATCTTTAGTATAATATTCTATCCATATTCTTTTATCTTTTTTGATCCATTCTAAATCTTCTGCATATTTTTTTATATCCTTATTAGGTTCAAAAATTATTATATCTAAATCTATAAATTTTTTTCTAAGAGTTTTTATATGTTCTCCTGCTCCAAAGCCAAATATAATTAATAAATCATCCTTTTTTATTTGTGTAATAAATTTATCAATCTCATTTTTCATGTTATATTTACTACCAATATATACCCACTTCTCATTTATATTTATTTTTGCTAGGTCATAATTGTCCTTGCTTTTTTCAATCCTCAATGTTCCAGAATTCAATTTAAATTCACCTCATTATATTTTCGACTTAATATAAAATCTCTTTAATTACTAACCTACACAAAAAGGTCACTTCCTATTATATCATTATATAATTGTACAAAATATTTTTCTGTATCCATCAAATCTTTTGCAACGCATAATCCTTTCTTACCCATAACACCATAAAATTCTTTATCATTTTTGTATTTCAACACTAATTTTTTCATATCATAAAAGCTATTCACACAAAATTCTTTTCCTATAACAGCTGCAACATCACCATAATTTAATGACACTACAGGCTTTTCTTTATACAAAGCTTCTAAACCAGATGTTCCTCCTCCAAGTCTTTTAGGATTTAAATATATATCAATTAATTCTAATATTCCTAAAACATCTTTTTGATAACCTAAATTTAATGAATTTTTCAATAGATTATTATATTTCTTTAACTTCTTATTTTTTAGATTATAACCTCCAATAAATAAAATAAATAAGCCTTTATTACACAAACAATCTAATATATTCAAGAATTCTTCATTTATTTCTTGGTCAAGTCTTCCACCAACAATCCCTATTATAAACTTATTTTCTGGTATATTAAATTCCTTTCGAGTATATGTATTAATTTGTTTTTTAAAATCAAAAGTAAATTTACTATTTATTATAGATTTATCTTCATATTTTATGCTGTTAGAATATGTTGCTTTAAATGTTGTAAAACTTTCAGGAATATCATTTCCTAATGGTACAGCAATTGTAGGTACTATTTTTGAACATAAATCACATGCTAAAACTATTTCCCCTATACCAAATACCATATACGGTCTATATTGGTTAACCATCTTTAAAATATTATTATACTCTTCTATATCGGGTGTAATATATGGTGTTTGATAAAATGGAATTTCTATATCTTTATAAATTATACTCTTATAATCTTTATATTTTTCTATAACATTAGCTTGATCTATTTTGTATATTGGAATAGCTCCTTTAATACTCAAACACTCTCTAGAATTTATAAGGACTATCTTTTTCCCTAATTTTTTTGCTAGCACATATATTCTATCTAATACTGTTTTTGTTGGTCCATTATTTAAATCCAAAAACTGACTTATAAAAACAAAAATTAATTTCTCATTTCTTTCTTTTTTATTTATAAAATCATATTCAATTGTATTTTTATAATAATCTTTGTATACTTCATCATATATACAATGTATTAAATTTTTAACCTCTTTATCTTTTTCGATTACGTTTGCAAAAATAGTGTTTTTTATTTGATATAATAAAAAATATTTTGTATCTATAGATAATGTTTCTTTATCTATAGATATTAATTTTAATATTTTTTTTACATCTTCTATGCTCTTAAATGTTTTTATCATAAACATTAAAATATAAATTTTATAATAGATATTTTTATTTTTTAAACTCAAATTTATATATGTTCTTATATTTTTACTTTCTTTATCTTCTAATAATAATATTAGTGTTTCTAGTGATTTTGCTTTATTTTCTAATAGGTCATAATTTTTATTCCAATCATCATCAATAAAGAATTCTTCTGCCGAAGTTATAAAATTATCTAATTTACTTTGGTTGAATAAAAAATTGATATCTTCTCCAATTAAATTATAACTTATATTTGTTTTAATCTCATTAAAACAATAAAAATTATAATTGTATGTCAAAGTTGATTTACTAAAATTATATTCGATATTTTTTTCTAATTTATTATCATAAATAAAAGCCATGTACTTCCAACTATATTTTTCAAATAAATTTGCTATAATTTCAATATTATTGCTAATTAAATAAACTTTCTCATTTTCCTTACTTATTTCTTCTATTATCCCTACAATGTCTACATTTTTGATATCTTCATAGGTTATATTTTCAAAACAATGAATTTCAAATTTCATTTCTTCAAATCTATTTATACTTTCATTGTTTTCTAAAATTTTATTTTTAGAAAAATAAATAGCTACATTACTCATAAAAATTAATCTCCTAAATTCTCTTTATTATTTTGAATAATGAATTCAGCATACTTAAAGTCGTTAATATCATCAATATCTACAGATTTACTTTTTTCCATTATAAATGCATAACTCTTTTTTTTATAGTAATTTTTATACTTTAAAAAATAATCTTCTTTTAGTATATAGATAGCTCCATTAAGTCTATAGTATTTTCCAAATTCTTGTCTTCTCGTTTCTTTTAAATCATTTAAGAATCCATCTAAAGACTTTGAATCATCTAATTTTTTAGTTAATATTGGAGAATGCTCACATTCACACATACTAACTACACAGTTAGCATCTTTCTCATAAAAAAATCTTAGAGCCTCTTTTATATGATTTTCATTTCTTAAAGGAGATGTTGGCTGAAGTATCATTAATATATCATATTGTCTGCCAATAGCTTTCAATCTTATTATTAAATCATCTATAACATCATTTGTTGTCGATGAATCTTGGGATAGTTCAGCTGTCCTTAAAAACGGAACCCATGCACCATATTTTTCTGCTATTTGTTTATATTTTTCTGAATCTGTAGAAACTATCACATCTTTAAAAACATTACTTTTTAATGCTGCTTCTATTGTATATGCCATCAATGGTTTACCATTCAGTTCTTTTATATTTTTATCTTTTAATCCTTTAGAGCCACTTCTTGCTGGTATTATTGCCACAACATTTGCCATATCTATCTTCCTCTATATTAAATCAAAAAATTTTTTCTTCAAATCAATATCATTTTTATTTAAAAATTCTTTTATTGTACTCACAATCTTATCTGATGTATTTCCATCTCCATATAAATTAGTTGAATTTTTAATATTGTTTCTAAATTCAATGCTTATCGCTTTTTCAATGTTTAAACATATATCATTTAAATCCGCTTTGCAATTAAGTATTGTTGAACCACATATTCTTCCTTTTTGCCTGTCTCCAACATTAATTGTTGGCACCTTAAATACAGGAACTTCAACTATACCACTTGATGAATTTCCTATAACCATATATGAATGCTTCACTGCACTTAAATATCTTACCACTCCTAATGATTCAAAACATACCGCGTTATTATGGTTTAACACATAATCATCAATCATGTTATTTATTAATCTTCCACCTTCATCACAATTGGATTTTGTAAATATATATTTTAAATCTGAATATTTATCACATGCTTTTAATATACTCTCAAACTGTACTTTTACAGTATTTTTTTCTAATGTCGCAGGATGAAATGTTACTATTGCATATTCTTTGTCTAATTTAAATCCTATTGAATCTTCTAAGGATTTTTTATCCATTAATTTGATGTTTAATGCATTTTCAACCCCCATTGATCCCACATTAAATACCCTATCTGGATTTTCGCCTAACTGTATAACTCTATTTCTATATTCTTCTGTTGATGTAAAATGTAAATAACTCATTTTAGTTATTGAATGGCGTATACATTCATCAATAGCACCCTCAGTCGTTTCTCCTCCATATAAGTGTGCTATAGGAATTCTTTCATTCATAGCTGCACAACACACAGATAACATTTCATAACGATCACCCAAGACTATAAGCATATCAGGCTTGGTTCTAGAAAAATACTCTGCAAAACTTATAATAGCTAACCCCATACTTTTGGAAATTGAAACAGGAGTATCTGAACTAAGCAATATTTCTATTTTTTCATCTATTTTAAAGCCATCATTTTCAATTTCTTTATAAGTAAAACCAAATTCAGGTGATAAATGCATGCCTGTTGCAACTATATTCACTTCAAAATCTCTAATTTTTTTTAATTTAACTATTATATTTTTCAATAAACCATATTCGGCTCTTGTTGCTGTTACTATACATATTTTCTTCATATTTCAATCAACTCATCTTCAAAAAAATCATGTATAGCAGTTTTTCCTATAATTTCGTTCCATATCATAGGAGAAATTCCATACCCAGGCCTTTTGCATGTCAAATTTTTTTCTGTAAATTTTTCTCCTTTTTTTATAAAACACCTTGCCACTATACTTTTTCTTGCAATATCAACATTCTTTGATTCTGATTTAGAAATTACTTTTTTACCATTTCCCATTGCCTTTTCTATATTTCTTATACTATCAACCATTTTTTTTAATTCGTCAGGTTCTAAGCTTGCTTTATGATCTGGTCCTTCCATATTTCTATCTAATGTAAAGTGCTTCTCTATGATTTTTGCTCCAATAGCTGCTGCTGCAATAGGTACTTCTATGCCAAGTGTATGATCTGAATACCCAATATCTTTTTTGAATTCCTTCCTTAATGTCTTCATTGCATTCAAATTCACATCTTCCATAGGCGTAGGATACTCTGTATTACAATGAAGTATCGAAATATCTTCAGTCCCATTTTCAGATAAAACATTTATAGCTTCTCTGATTTCATCCATATTACTCATTCCTGTAGATAATATAACTTTTTTTTTCAATTTTCCTACTTCTCTCAAATAAGGATAATTAGTTATTTCTCCAGAAGGAATTTTAAATATGGGTATATTTAAACTGTTTAAAAAATGAATACTATCAATATCAAATGGAGTTGATAAAAATAATATTTTTTTAGCATCACAATATTCTTTTAGCTTTGTAAATTCATCAAATGATAATTCAAGTTTTTTTACCATTTCGAGCTGGTTTTCATTGTTATTTGTATTTTCTTTTTGATATGATGCTTTTGCTGCGTTTTTACATATACACTTTTCACTTATAAACGTTTGAAATTTAATTGCATCTACATGTGCATCTACTGCTGCATCTACTAACTTTTTGGCTAATTCATAGCTTCCATTGTGATTCACACCTGCTTCAGCTATTATAAATACTCTCTTCACTTTTTACACCTCTTTTGTCATATCATGTGCTTGATTGCATACCATAACTGAATTATTCTCAACATTTTTTACAACAAATGCTCCAAGACCTATTATACTTTTTTCTCCTATCCTTAATCCCTGCTTAATAGTGCATCCAGCACCACATAATACTTCATTTTCTATAACAACATCACCTGAAATTGACGATACTGGATTTATAACACAAAAATCTTTAATAATAGAATTATGTCCTACTGTACTGTTTATATTAATTAAATTGAAGTTTCCTATATTTATTTCTGTTGTTAATATACATCCACTACATATTATATTTCCAATTCCTAATTTAATATTATTATAATCCATAATTTTTGCACTCGGAGAAATAATATTGGGATAAACAATATTTTTATATTTTTTTAATTTATAGAATATTTTTCTTTTTACTTTTGGTGTCCCAATTGGAATTACAACTGCTATTTGATTGAAATTTTTTATATATTCTTCAAAATTATAATCCGAACACACTACTCTACCATCTACTATTTTTTCACCTACATTTTCTGCGTTTTCAGATACAAATCCTAAAAAATCATATGTTTTCTCATAATTTAATCTATTAATTTCATCAATTATTGTTTTGGTTTCTTTAGATATTCCTGATGTTCCAATAATAACTAAAGGAATTCCATTCCATTTCATATATTTCCTCCACTATTTCACTATATTTTCTAACATCCTATCCATTTCCTTAAATTCTCCCATATCAAACCATGCATTTTCTCTTATAGGATAAGTTCCAACTCTTTTTCCTTCTTCTAGATACTTATTTATTAAATCAGTTATGTGAAAAAATTTATTTTCTGGTATATCTTTTAATACGTCTGGCTCTAATATATAAAATCCAGCATTAATTAAATAACTATATTCCGGCTTTTCAATTGTCTGTTCTACTTGTCCATTATTATTTAATTTTATCACTCCATATGGTATCTTATAATTTTTAAGAGATGTTACCATTGTGATTTTATTCTTTTTTTCCTTATGATATTTAAGTATATCATAATAATCTGCTTCAATTAAAACATCACAATTACTTACAAAGAAGGTTTCATTTATTCTATTTTTTAATAAATAAAGACTTCCAGCTGTACCTAAAAATTTTTCTTCTTCAATATAATTTATTTCATAATCTTTAGACATATCATCAAAATATGCCTTTATCATATTTTTTTTGTAATTCACTGTAAAATAAAAATTTGTACATCCAAATTTTCTAAACCTATCAATTATTCTTTCAATTATTGATTCATCTCCAATAGGTATCAAAGGTTTAGGTAATATCTTTGTATAAGGATAAAGCCTTGTTCCTTTTCCTCCAGCCATAATAACAACTGGATTTGTAATATTTTTATGTATTTTATTTTTTTCATTAATTTTATCATTAAGAAAAATAATATCAATCAATTCTTTATTCTCATTTACTATTGGAAGTGCTTCTATGGAGTAATTTTCCATTATCACTTTTGAATTGCATAAATCTTTCTCACTTACATATTTAGGATGCATATTCATAATATTAAATACTTCTTTTTCAAAATCCCCATTGTTTAAAATCCAACGTCTTATATCTCCATCTGTTATTGTTCCTATTAGTCTTTTGTTTTCAACTACAAGAAGTATCTTTTTGGCAGTACAATCTAATTTTTTAATAGCTTCTCTAATGCTTATATCTTTATGTATTAATATATCTTCTATATTTTCCATTCTTTAAAATTTCTCCTCTTTGTATTATTTATTCAAATATAAAATCACACAAATTTTAATATTCTTTTAATGGCATCAATAACTTTTTTTACTTCATTTGTTTTTAGATTTGTACTACATGGTAAATTAATAATTCTATCATGATAATAATATGCTTTTTCAATTTTATAATTTTCACAATCTTTATAAGGTTTCTGTTCATGTATTAATCCCCAAACAGGTCTTGTTTGAATATTATGTTCAGATAATTTTTTTATAAATTCATCTCTTCTAATTTTTTTATTTTCTAAAACCAATGAATAAAACCAATAATTTGGTCTTATATTTTCATTAAAATTCATTAACTTAACTTCATTAATTTGATTAATCTCTTCTACATACATATTATAATTTTTTCGTTTAATATCTATAAACTCCTCTAATTGCTCAAGCTGAGCAACACCCAAAGCCCCTTGAACATTAGTCATTCGATAATTATATCCTACTTCATTATGTATATAATTCAATGTATCATCTTTTGCTTGTGTGGATAAATATTTTACTCTTTCCAAATCTTTCGCTTTTTTTGCTACAACCATTCCACCTCCACCTGTTGTTATTATCTTATTTCCATTAAAAGAATAACAGCCAAAGTCACCAATAGTACCTGCAAATTTTCCTTTATTCTTTCCATTTATAAAGTATGAACCTAAAGCTTCTGTAGCATCTTCAATAACTTTTAAATTATATTTTTCTGCTATTTCTATTATTTTTTCCATATCAGCCATATTTCCAAAAACATGAACTACTATAATTGCTTTAACTCTTCTATTTGTATTTTTATTTATTAATTTTTCTCCATCAAATATACAATTATTTTCACAAAATTCTCTAACTTTATTTACATCAATAGTTAATGAATCATCACAATCCATAAAAATTGGATGTGCATAACAATATCTAACTGGATTTACAGCTGCAATAAAAGTCAATGTTGGAACAATAACTTCATCATTTATTTCTATTCCACTTTGTATTAATGAAAGATGAATGGCTGCTGTTCCACTTTGACATGCTACAGTGTTTTCTATATTTAAATACTTTGCCATTTTATTTTCAAATAAATTTATATATTGTCCAGCTGTAGATACCCATTCTTTTTTCAGTGCATCAGTAACATATTTAATTTCATTTCCCTTTAAATTTGGAACTGACAAAGGTATGAATTCTGTATTCATCTACTCACTTCTTTCATTATTAATATTTATAGTTTTTAATGCTTTATTTATTTGTGGTAATGCATATTCTAATATATCTTTAATTTTTACATATATGATTTTCTTTTCTTCCAACAAATAATTTATATCCCTATTTGAATCATCAAATAAACCATACTTATTATTTAAAATTTCATAAAAAACTGGATAAAATAATGTTTGTAAAATTTCCAAACTACTAATATACTTATCTATTTTGCATTCTAATTTTAAAATTTCATTATTTTCAATCTTAAAAATATCTATCTTTTCTATTATAGTTTTTAATAATTTAAATAACTCAAAACATTCACCATTTATCTTCTGTAATTTTTTTAACATATTTTCTTTTATATTAACACTATATTCGACTTCTATGTTTTTTTCAAAATTATTACCATATCTATTCACTACATCTTTTAAAGACATTTCTAATGTTCCCTTAATTCTTGCTCCGCCTTCTGTTGCATTAATAAATTTTACATCAGGAAATCTTTTTATTATTTTTTCAAATTCAATTCTAAAAGAATTCAAATATATATCCGATCTAACTAATTTTTTAGACACTCCTTCAACATATATATCATCATCCTTCCTAGTTTTATCTATAATCTCACTACTTATTTGAGCTAACTGAGAATACTTTTTTTCATCATCATAAGCTAAATCCTGTCCTATAAATATTATTGGATTACATCCCATGTATATTGCCTGCAAAGTCATATAATGAGCCACTGAACCTCCACCTTCACCTTTAATAATAGGAGCTTGTGTAATATCTTCTACAAATTTGCTATATGAATGACCATATCTAGATAAAATTTTAATCCCTTTATGTTTCTTAACTACTTTACAGTTAGTTCCTTCATAAAAAAACAATGGTATATTCGTTTTTTCAATATATCCTTCT
>NZ_CAKVKB010000066.1 GCF_934754915.1 uncultured Clostridium sp. | reverse complement strand
TGCTGGCATGGCTCAACGGTAGAGCAGCTGACTTGTAATCAGCAGGTTGTAGGTTCGATTCCTATTGCCAGCTCCATGTTTGGAGGAATTCCCGAGTGGCCAAAGGGGGCAGACTGTAAATCTGTTGCGTTAGCTTCGATGGTTCGAATCCATCTTCCTCCACCAAAGTGCTAAGATATTAACTATCTTAGCACTTTTATTATGGACTTTAGTCTGTTGAGCGAATGCGAAACATAAAACCACCTGCTATGCGTAACACCAACAACTTAAGACCAGCTTTATGTATATTTAAATTTTTTAAATATACATATACATAAAAAATATAAAAATTGCTCAACTTTTTTAGTGAAAGAAAAATTATTTTTTCTTTCACTAAGTTAAATACTGTATTTAAAAACTTGATTTTAAATTATATCTATATTTATTAGCTAAATTTTTTATTCTTACATTTGAAGGCTTTTCAGGTCGAATTTCTGAGGTATACTTCAACATTTCTGAAATTAATTTCATATAATTGTTAAAACGTATTTTATCATCTAATATCATCATTATTCTAATTAACTTTTCTTTTAAAAGACCTATTGCATTATTTTCATTTACATTCTTATTGTTTTTATACTTTCTATTTTTCTTTATTTCTTTTGTATACAGTATTGATTTTAATTTAGAATTAGCAAAATGTAATATATCTTGCAGAATATTATAAACAAACATCTGTGAAAAAAATCCTGATAAATAAAATTAGGTAAAAATCCTGTGAATGATTCTATTTTAATTTTATTTTTTAATGTATTATAAGATATTTCGATTCCCCATCGCTTTCCATACAAAGAAATAATATCATTAGTAGCAAATTCTTCTTTTGATAAGTTTGTTAAAAGCACTTCATTTGTTTTATCACTAATTTTAACCTTAACCATTCTTAATGTAATGCTTTTTTTATATTTTATTCTAGAACAAAATTCTGGATATTTTGTTTTTAATTTATTTATTCTATTTTTAGTTAGTTCTATATCAACAATGTCATCATCATTACTAAGGGAAAACTGTTCTCGCTTATAATCAGTTTTTTTGATTCTAACAACAAACTTGATATTATTGTTTTCTAGAAAATCGAAAAATTCTATAGATGGATAGTTTCCTATCTAACATAATTATTATTTTTTCATAATTCACAATATACTTTAATTTCAAAATATTTTCCTTAGCCATTTCAATTTCACTTGTTTTATAAGGCTTAATTGAAATATCTATAAAAAAATCATTTTCTAAATCATGTATTCCGGAAGCAGTAGCTCTAGCAGTACTTTGTGTTTTTCCATTAACACCTTGTCCAAAATATTCCCTATTGAGTTTAGTATTTGGAATTTCAAAATCCGTACCATCAATTGCAAAAATTAGATATTCCTTGAATTTTTTCACTTCGTTTCGGCAACAATTATAAAAATTTGAAATATAATGATAATTTAAAATTTTAAAAACTTCTGGATTTAGTTTTCTTCTTTGTTTTAAATATGCTTCTTTTGTTATATTTACTTCATCAAGACCTTTTTGAAAGATAAGATATTTTCGCAATTCAAAATCAGTATTTAATCCTTGCTTATTTAAAGAACATAACAAAATATCAGATAATGGCATAATTCTTTTTCGTTGAAAAATATTTGGGTTGTTTCCTCGGCTAATATTTTTTATCTCTTCAGAAAAAATTAATTTATATGAAGCATCTAATCTTTTTATAAAAGTATCAACCATAGTCATATACCTCCTTAAATCATTTTAAATTGGAATATGTATTATTGATACTTTTATTATAAACTATTTCTTAAGTTGTTGGTGTTACGTTTTACGGGTGGTTCTGACTATTATAAGGAAATTATATTAATCAAGAATATGAAGATGATTTTTAAAGAGAGTTAAAATATATATTTTAAAAATTAGGATTGTATATTCTAAAAATTTTAAAAATATTATAAAGAATAAGAATATTAATAAGATTTATCTAAGAAATACATTTTCAGGATATATTTTTGAGATAGTTTAAAAAATTTGATGTTGACATAAAAAAATGTATATGATACTATAATCATGAAAATTATATATTGTTACTCTTATCAAGAGAGGTGGAGGGATAGGGCCCTGTGAAACCCGGCAACCTGTATATTCAAGGTGCCAATTCCTGTAGAAATAATTCTACAAGATAAGAAAAGGATTTTTAAAGTTATACTCTTCTTATCGAAGAGTTTTTTATTTGTCTTAAATTTCTATAAAAATTATAATTTTAAGTTTTTTTCTGACGATACAATCTAAGTTATTTGCTATTTCATATTTTGAAAAGTATATTTTAAATAAAATTTTCAAATATTTGTGTGCGCAGTAGCAAAAAGCAAAGCAAAATAATTTGATAAAGAGTACATCGAGTGAGGGGAGAAACAAAATGAGAAGATTATTTACTTCAGAATCAGTTACAGAAGGTCATCCAGATAAAATGTGTGACCAAATTTCAGATGGAGTATTAGATGCCATTTTAGCAAAAGATCCAAATGCAAGAGTTGCATGTGAAACATGTACTACTACAGGTATGGTAATGGTTATGGGAGAAATCTCAACTAGCTGTTATGTTGATATACCAAAAGTAGTTAGAGAAACTATAAGAGAAATAGGATATGATAGAGCAAAATATGGTTTCGATTGTGATACATGTGCTGTTATGACAACAATAGATGAACAATCAGCAGATATTGCTCAAGGTGTAGATGAAGCACTTGAATCAAGACAAGGGGAAAAAGATGATGTTGAAGCTGTAGGTGCTGGAGATCAAGGTATGATGTTTGGATTTGCAACTAATGAAACAGATGCATATATGCCATTACCAATATACATGGCTCATAAATTATCAAGAAGACTTGCAGAAGTAAGAAAAAATAATACATTATCTTATTTAAGACCAGATGGTAAAACTCAAGTTACAGTTGAATATGAAGATGAAAAACCTGTAAGAATAGATACAATCGTTATATCAACTCAGCATGATGAAAATGTAACTTTAGAACAAATAGAAAAAGATTTAAAGGAACATGTAATAAAAGCTGTAGTTCCATCAGAATTATTAGATGACAAAACTAGATATTTCATAAACCCAACAGGAAGATTCGTTGTTGGAGGTCCTCAAGGAGATTCAGGATTAACAGGAAGAAAAATAATTGTTGACACATATGGTGGATATGGAAGACATGGAGGAGGAGCTTTTTCAGGAAAAGATCCAACAAAGGTTGATAGATCAGCTGCATATGCTGCAAGATGGGTAGCTAAAAACTTAGTTGCTGCAGGTGTTGCAGATAAATTAGAAATTCAATTAGCTTATGCAATTGGAGTTGCTAAACCAGTTTCTATAACTGTTGATACTTTTGGAACAGGAAAATTAAGTGATGATAAAATTGTTGAAATAGTAGAAAAAGTATTTGATTTAAGACCAGGTGCAATAATAAGAGATCTTGATTTAAGAAGACCAATTTACAAGCAGACAGCTGCTTATGGTCATTTTGGAAGAACTGATCTTAATTTACCATGGGAACAATTGAATAAGGTGGAAGAAATAAAAAAATATTTATAGTATATATTGAATTTTAACTGGATTCCAAAGATTATGATACAAAAGTGTTATTTTGAATTATTCAAAGTAACACTTTTTGTTTGTGATATAATAAAATAAATTTATGAATTACAAGAAGAAAGATTACAAATATTAATTGTAATTAATATTCAAGTAAAAGATATGGAGAGATTCTATGGAAATCCTTAACGGTTTTGTTGAAAATATTGTTTTTAGAAGTGAAGATACAGGATATGTTGTATGTAAGATAAGATGTGATAATAAAATTATAAGTGCTGTTGGAACTATTCCGTTTATAAAAGAAGGACAGAATGTAAAGATAAGTGGTTATTGGACTACACATAAGCAATTCGGAAATCAATTTAATATTCAGGAGTATGAAGAAATAATGCCGGATTCTCTGGATGGAATAGAAAAGTACTTGAGTGCAGGAATTATTCATGGTATAGGACCTGTAACAGCTAAAAAAATAATTGCAAAATTTGGAGAAGAAACTCTTGATATAATGGAAAATCATATTGAAAGATTAATGGAGATAGAAGGAATAGGAGAAAAGAAATTTCAGATTATTTATGAATCATATATTGAACAGCAAGGGTTAAAGGATATAATTTTGTACTTTCACAAACATGGAGTTACAAATAATCAATGCATAAAGATTTATAAAAAATTTGGACCAAATGCTAAACAAATTGTTACAAATAATCCTTATATATTATGTGAAGAAATATCAGGAATAGGTTTTAAAACAGCAGATAGAATTGCTATGAGCATAGGTATAGAAAAAGATTCGGATTTTAGAATACAGAGTGGAATAAAATATGTAATGAATCAGTATTGTGCAGCAGGAAACACATACATGCCTAAGAAAAACATAGTTGATGAATGTGAAAAAAATTTACTTGTATCGAAAGAATTAATAGAAAAAAATATTTATGATATGGCAGCAGCTCAAAAGATAATATTAGAAAATGTAAATAATGAAGAAGGTGGATTTTTACTTCAATACTATTATTGTGAACTAGGTGTTACAAGTAAGATTATAACTTTGGGACTTCAAGATATTCCAACTATAAATTCTGATATAAACTTTGAAATTGATGTGTTTGAAAGAGAGCAGCAGATTAAGTTTGCAGATTCTCAGAGAGAAGCTATTATAGGTGCATTTAATAATGGTATAGAAATAATTACAGGAGGACCTGGAACAGGTAAGACAACTATAATAAAAGCAATAATACATATTTATGAGAATAATGGAATGAAAGTTATATTAGGAGCACCAACAGGAAGAGCTGCTAAAAGAATGACAGAATCTACAGGACGCGAAGCAAAAACTATACACAGACTTTTAGAAATGGGAGTTTCAGATGATGATGAATCTGTTTTTGAAAAGGGAGAATCTTCACCTTTAGATTGTGACGTAATAATTATAGATGAAGCTTCAATGATAGATATTATGCTTATGCAGAGCCTTTTAAAGGCAGTTAAATTAGGAACAAGACTTATAATAGTGGGAGATGTTGATCAACTTCCATCAGTAGGAGCTGGTAATGTCTTAAGAGATTTGATAGAAAGTGAATACATTAAGGTTGTAAGATTAAAAGAAATATTCAGACAGGGAAATGAGAGTCTCATTGTAGTGAATGCCCATAGGATTAATGAAGGAAAAATGCCAGTATTGAATCAGAAGGATAAAGATTTTTTCTTTATCAATGGAGAAAATCAAGATAAAATAGTTGAAACTATAAAAGATCTTATCAATAGAAGACTTCCTAATTTTAATAAATCGTGGGATAAGTTGAGAGATATGCAGATTCTAACACCTATGAGAAAAGGAACGCTTGGAGTTATAAATTTAAATAACAGCCTGCAGGAAATGTTTAATCCACCGAGAAAAGATAAAAAAGAAAAAACATCAAGAGACATTGTTTTTAGGGAAGGCGATAAAGTCATGCAGACTAAAAATAATTATAATCTAAAATGGTTCAGAGTATCTGGCGTTGGAGAAAATGAAGGGATTGGAGTATTTAATGGAGATTTGGGTTTTATACAAAGCATTGATGATGAAAAGAAAGTTATGACAATAATTTTTGATGATGAGAGAAAGGTGTTATATGATTTTAACTTTTTAGATGAATTAGATCTAGCATATGCATGTACAATACATAAAAGTCAAGGGAGTGAATTTAAGGTCGTTATAATACCAATATTTATGGGATCACCATTTTTAATGAATAGAAATCTTTTATATACAGGAATTACAAGGGCAAAACAACTTGTTGTCGTTGTTGGATTTCAGAAGGCATTAATGTATATGATAAATAACACAAATAGCATGGAAAGACACTCTGCATTAAAATATAGGATAAAAGATATAATATCAAAAGATGAAATCGAAGGTGGGTTTGAATATGAACTAGATGAGGAATTTCAAAAAGGTCTGGAAGAATTTGAGAAAGAGAATAGATAACAAGAAAGGGGAAAATACATGAGAGGAATAGGTAAAGTAAAAAATGAAGACTTAAAATATGCAGTAAATAAAATAGATTACTGGTATAAGAAACATATGAAATTTTTGACTATAATTACGGTGCCTTTTAATACAGCATGTATATTTTCAGATATTATAAATAAATTAGCACAGAAAAATGAAAAAATATTATATGTCTGGGGAAAAGAAAGAGAAAATAGGGAACTGATAAATTCAATAAGAGAATTTAATTCTAATATAACATATTCCTATTCCAAGTATGATTCGGATTCAGACTTGACATTTATATATTATAAGAACTTAGAAAATATAGAAAAACAATATGATCTTGTTATTGTTGATGATATAACTTCATTTTCTGAAATAGAAAATGAAAGTCTATTTAGGCTTATTAAAAAATATGAGAATTTAGGAAGAAGAATAATAATTTATTCAATAGAAAAGCTTCCAATAATAGGGGAGAAAGTTTATTTTTCTGCATATAATTATGAACAGCCTTTTGTAGAGCCTAGAATTATGACTACAAGAATAGATTTAAAAAAAGATATTCCATATTCACTATATGATTATTTAAAGTGGTTTAAAGAAAGCAATCATAAGGTTGCTGTACTTGTTCCTAATGAAGAGGCTGTTAGAGAAATATATGACTATTTTGAACATAAGCTTAAACTTGCTGGTGTGAAAATAATGAAAGTTATTGAGAAAAATGAAGTAAAGAAAGTTGAACGTGTATTAAAATATAAAGATAAGTCAATATTTATAATAACCAATCAAAGTGAGGAGTTATTAGAAAACTGTTATATTGATGATACTGTTATAATTTTTTCAGATAATATAGTTTTTAATTATAAAAAGATTTTATATATTTGTGGAGCTATGAGGAATATGAAATATAATCTTCCAGAAGTTCTTTTAGTATCAAACACTGTATCAGATGAAATGGATAAAGCGAAAGATGCAGCAAGGCAGTTTAATAAAATGGTATGGGAAAAGAGTTTGAGACATTTATAAAAATATTTAATTTCATTTTCGAAGGGATTCTTGAAGTAATATATCCAAGAGAAAGTTATTGCATAATATGTGGAGAGGATTATTGCAATGGATTGTGTTTAAGGTGCAAAAATAGTATTAATAAGATTGACTATAATACGGGACATAAAATTAATAGTTATGGATATTATGGAGGTATACTAAAAGAGTTAATTTTAAAATTTAAATATCACAACGATTTTACTGCAGGTGATATTCTTGCAGATTTTTTATCAGAATACATTGAAAACAATTTTATATATGATGATTTTGTAATAACATATATTCCTATGTCAAAGAAGGCTAAAAAGAAGCGAGGCTTTAATCAATGCAAGTATCTTTGCAAAAGAATAAGCATGAATTTAAACATTGAGTATAAAGAAGTACTAATTAAAAATAAAGAAAACAAAGAACAAAAAAGACTCAAGTATAATGAAAGATATGATAATGTAAAAGGTGTATTTAAAATTAAAGATAATATAAGTATAAAAAAGTTAATAGTTATAGATGATGTTACAACAAGTGGAGCAACTATGGATGAAGCATGGAAAATTTTAAAAAAATATGGTGCTTCTGAAATAAAACTGTTGACCTTAGCAAAAAGTCAGATATAATATTAATGTAAAGCTAGGTTTGTGGTTGAAAGTCGATGCTAGTCGCAGGCAAAACGATCCACGTAATTTAGACAAAATGTCTAAGGAGCATGGTGCGGTATAGAAGTAAGTCCTGCCAGTTAATAGCTGAGAGGGTTAGTAGTGAGGAATTAATTTTTAGTAGCAAAAGCTCCAGCAGGCGAGTGTGGGGGCAAAAACCAGGTCAACTAGCTTTACTTTTTTTATACATTAAATATTCAGAATTTACAGAAAATTATCTTGTTTAACAAGTCAAAAAGTGTTAAAATAAACTTAACATAAAAAACCAAAACTTAATATTAAATAACTTTTTCGCGTAGAGAGGGGCTGGCAATAATGAAAGTGACAGTTATAGCAAAAAATATTGAACTAACACAAGCTTTAAAGGATATCGTTCAAAAGAAGATAAGTAAATTGGAAAAGTATTTTGATGTAGAAGTTGATGCGAAAGCTACACTTAGTGTTCAAAAGAATATACAAAAAATAGAAGTGACTATTCCTTTTAATGGAGTAATACTAAGATGTGAAGAGTCAACTGATGATATGTACAAGTCTATTGATTTGGTTGAAGATAAATTAGAAAGACAAATTAGAAAACAAAAAACTAAACTATCTAGAAAGCATAATGGATCAGTTAGGTTTGCAGCAATTGAAGAAAGTGCTGCTGGACAGGAAGAAGAAGGTAGTTTAGTAAAAGTAAAGAAATTTGGGGTTAAGCCTATGAATTCAGAAGAAGCAATTCTTCAAATGGATTTATTAGGACATAATTTCTTTGTATATCAGGATGCAGAAAGCAGCAAAGTAAATGTTGTTTATAAAAGAAAAGATGGAAATTATGGGTTATTAGAACCTGAATTAGTATAGATTAATATATTGAATTAAATTTAACTGATGGTATTAAAAATAGTACCATCAGTTTTTTATTTCGTTGTAATGTATATGGTGGATTTAATAAATTTATTATGTACATTATTAAGGTATATAATAGTTAGAAATAATGATAATATTAGAAATTATAAAATAAATAAGAAAAAATAATTAAATTTGTCACAGTATAGACATAATTAATATATATACTAAATAAAGTAAGTAATAAATTTTACATATATGAAATTACATTACTATTTGTGTTATGAGAAAAATACTTAGTTTTATTGAAAGTTACACAGTGAAAATGGTATAATTTAAGAATGTTTGATAATAAAAAGAAATTTCAATGAAAATATATGTAAATTGAAAGGATGAAATTATGGGATTATTAAATGCCTTATTTGGGACATATAGTGAAAGAGAAGTTAAAAGACTTAAGCCTACAATTGAAAAAATAAATTCTTTAGATGAAGATATGCAAAAGCTTTCTGATGAAGAACTAAAGGCTAAAACAGAAGAATTTAGAGAAAGATTAAAAAATGGAGAAACATTAGATGATATTTTACCTGAAGCATTTGCAGTTGTAAGAGAAGCTTCTTCAAGAGTTTTAGGAATGAAACATTATGATGAACAGTTGATGGGTGGTATGGTTTTACATCAAGGAAGAATATCAGAAATGAAAACTGGTGAAGGTAAAACTTTAGTTGCTACATTACCGGCATATTTAAATGGATTAAGTGAAAATGGTGTTCATATAGTAACAGTTAATGACTATCTTGCTAAGAGAGATGCTGAGCAGATGGGAGAATTATATGGCTTCTTAGGATTAACAACAGGTGTTATTATTCATGATTTAAATAATGATCAAAGAAGAGAAGCTTATGCATGTGACATAACTTATGGAACAAACAATGAATTCGGATTTGATTACTTAAGAGATAATATGGTTGTTTATAAAGAAGAAAGAGTTCAAAGACCATTAAATTTTGCAATCGTAGATGAAGTTGATTCAATTCTTATTGATGAAGCAAGAACTCCGCTTATAATATCTGGTCAGGGAGATAAATCTACTGAATTCTATAAAGTAGCAGATTATTTTGCTAAAAAGCTTGTTGCAGAGAAGGATTTTACAAAGGATGAAAAAGCTAATGCTATTCTTTTAACTGATGAAGGTATTAAAAAAGCAGAAGCTACATTTAAGGTAGAAAATTATGCAGATGCTGAAAACTTAGAATTGCAGCATTATGTTACTCAAGCTTTAAAAGCTAACTTTGCCATGAAGAAAGATAAAGATTATATGGTTAAAGATGGAGAAGTAATAATAGTTGATGAATTTACAGGAAGACTTATGGAAGGAAGAAGATATTCTGATGGTCTTCATCAAGCAATAGAAGCTAAAGAAGGTGTTAAGATTGCAAGAGAATCTAAAACTTTAGCTACTATTACATTCCAAAATTATTTTAGAATGTATAAAAAGTTATCAGGTATGACTGGTACAGCATTAACTGAAGAAGGTGAATTTAGAGAAATTTATGGCTTAGATGTTATTGTTATACCAACACATAGACCAATAGCAAGAATAGATAACCCAGATTTAGTATTCAGTACTGAAAAAGGTAAATTCGAAGCTGTTGCAGCAGAAGTTGCTAAAGCTCATGAAAAAGGTCAGCCGGTATTGGTTGGTACAGTAAGTATTGAAAAATCAGAACTTGTTTCAAGTTTACTAAAGAAAAAAGGAATTCCTCATCAGGTTTTAAATGCTAAGTTCCATGAAAAAGAAGCTGAAATAATCAGCCATGCTGGAGAAAAGGGTATGGTAACTATAGCTACAAATATGGCTGGTAGAGGTACAGATATTAAACTTGGAGAAGGAGTACTTGAATTAGGTGGTTTAAAAATAATTGGTACTGAAAGACATGAATCAAGAAGAATAGATAATCAGTTAAGAGGACGTTCAGGTAGACAGGGAGATCCAGGTGAATCTACATTCTTCATATCATTGGAAGATGATTTGATGAGAATTTTTGGTTCAGAGAAGATTCAAGGAGTAGTTGAAAAGCTAGGACTTAAAGAAGATGAAGCTATTGAAAGTAAAATGGTTTCTAAAGCAATTGAAAATGCACAAAAGAAAGTTGAAGGTAATAACTTTGATATAAGAAAGACATTATTAGGATATGATAATGTAATGAATATTCAAAGAGAAGTAATATATAAACAGAGAGCAGAAGTTCTTGAGGGTGAAGATGTAAAAGATGAAATCTTATCAATGGTAAGAGAAATATTAGAAAAAGCTGTAAATACTCATATTACAGGAGAAAGTGATAATTATAGAGAAGAATTTTTACATCTAATGGTTTATTTACAAGACATATGTATTCCACCAAACAGTGTTAATCTTCCAAGTCTTGAAAACATGTCAAATGATGAAATTGTTGATAGTTTATATAAGACAGCAACAGATTTTTATGAGAAGAAAGAAGAAGAATTTACTCCAGAAAGATTAAGAGAAATTGAAAGAGTTGTTCTTTTAAAAGCTGTTGATACTAAATGGATGAATCATATTGATAATATGGATCATTTAAAACAGGGTATAGGATTACAAGCATTTAAACAGATTGATCCAGTTGAAGCATATTCAATGGAAGGTAGTGAAATGTTTGATAATATGATTAATGAAATCAAAGAACAAACTGTAAGGCTATTATTCCATGTTAAAATTGAAAAAGCACCAGAGAGAGCTAGAGTTGCTCAAGAAACAGCTGCTATTCATGAAGAAGGCCCAGGAGCTGTTTCATCACAACCACAAGGACCAAATGCAGGCCCAAGAAGATTGCAGACAATGAGAAGATCTAATATAAGACCAGGTCAACAAAACATTACATCAATAGAAGCAGGTAAAGGAGGACCAGCAGCATTCTTTAAAGATGCTGGTGTAGGACCATCAGGAGAGAAGGATGATGCAAATCAAGGTGAAAAATGGACTCATCCATCACAAATGCCTATTAAAAATGAAGAAAAACCTGGAAGAAATGACTTGTGTCCATGTGGAAGTGGAAAGAAGTATAAAAACTGCTGTGGAAGAGAAGTTTAAGGTTATTAAAAATTAATAATTGAAAAATAAGAAATCCCAAAAGGATTTCTTATTTTTTATGATATAATATTTCTTAAAGACTATGAAAGAGGTGATATGGATGAATATTGAATTGGAAAAAGAATTATCTAAACTACCTAATTTAAAAAAATCTATAAATGAAATGGGGGCTTCACTTTGACCGTGCTGGTTTAGAAAAAGAACTGCAAGAATTACAATTTAAAATGCAGGAACCAGGCTTTTGGGATGATACTAAAAAAGCAGAAGAAGTGACAAAGAAAAGCAAACTTATAAAAGATAAAATTGAAAATTATGATAAATTAAGAAGTCAATTTGATGATATAGAAGTATTAAAAGATATTATGGAAGAAGACGATCAGGAATCCGCAGATGAAATAATTGAAACAATAAAATTAATAGAAGCTGAAATAGATGATTATAATATGAAAATTTTATTGTCAGGTGAATATGATCAAAATAATGCAATAGTTACACTTCATGTAGGTGTTGGTGGGACTGATGCAAATGATTGGACCGAAATGCTTTTGAGAATGTATACAAGATGGTGTGAAAGTAAGGGATATTCCATTGAAACTATTGATCTTATAGCAGGCGATGAAGCTGGTATTAAAAGTGTTACATTAAAAGTAACAGGAGAATATGCATATGGATACCTTAAGGCAGAGAAGGGAATTCATAGATTAGTGAGAATTTCACCATATAATGCAAATGGAAAAAGGCAAACTTCATTTGCATCTATGGAAGTTATTCCTGAATTAACAAAGGATCAGGATATAGATATAAGACCAGATGATTTAAAAATTGATACTTATAGAGCAAGTGGAGCAGGTGGTCAGCATATAAATAAAACTGAATCAGCAATAAGAATTACGCATATTCCAACAGGCATAGTTGTTCAATGCCAGAATGAAAGAAGTCAGCTTTCTAATAAAGAGACTGCAATGGAAATGTTAAAATCAAAGCTAGCTGAATTGAAAGAAAGAGCACATAAAGAAAAAATAGAAGATCTTACAGGTGAACTTAAGGATATGGGATGGGGAAGCCAGATAAGATCATATGTATTTCATCCATATAGCATGGTTAAAGATCACAGAACAAATGTTGAGACTTCAAATGTAAATGGAGTAATGGATGGAGATATTGATATTTTTATCAATGCATTTTTAAAACAATCAAATTAAACAGTATTTGAATAAAGACAACTATTATAGTTAATAAAATAAAGTATGTATATGAAAAACATCCATTATACATACTTTATTTATTTAAGATTAAAGCGGCTTATAGAACATATCAATCATACAAGAAATAGAAGATAGTATAATACATACATATAGAGCTATATTTAAATCAGAATTTATTATAAAAAGTATTCCACCAGCAATAAGAGAAAGAATTATAATCGTACTCATAAATTTAAAAAAGCTTGATTTGTTTGTTATTAATGTTATTGCAGATGAGAATATAATAAGAATTATTGCAGAAAAGTAGAATATATTTCTTAAAATATCTGAGAAATTCATTATTTGAAATTCATTAAGAGCAAGTACAAGAAAAATAAATAATAATATAAATGAACATATTTTATTTATATTTTTAATCATAAATTCACCATCCTTCAAATTAAATGGAAATATTTTACATAATAATTATACAGACATATTTACAGATAATCAAATGATAAATGATAATGATTTTATATATTTTTGTGTAAAGTGAACTTTTTGATATATTAAATGATTATTTTAGTATTGGAGGATTGAAAGTATGATAAAATATATGTAGTCAATATTTGAGAGGTGTTTTATTAATGAATATTTTAATTGCCGAGGACGAAAAAGATATAAGAAATCTTATTTCATTACATATAAAAAAGGAAAATCATGAAGTTTTTGAAGCTTGTGATGGACAAGAAGCTTTAGAGATTTTTGAAAGAGAAAAAATAGATTTAATATTAGTAGATATAATGATGCCTAAAGTAAATGGGATAACTGTAATACAAAAAGTAAGGGAAACATCTACAATACCTATAATATGTATAACAGCTATGGGAAGTGATTCAGATAAGGTGCTGGCATTAGGAATAGGAGCTGATGATTATTTAGTAAAGCCTATAAGTCCAATAGAATTATCTGCAAGGGTATCTTCACATTTAAGAAGATGCTACAGATATACTGAAAATAAAGAAGAATCATATGCTACAGGAGATTTGAAAATATATTCTGATACGTTCGAGGTATATAAAGGAGATAAAAAAATAGAATTAAATCCTAAAGAATTCAAAATATTAAAATTATTAGTATCAAATGCTGGGAGAGTATTTACTAAAAAACAAATATATGAGCAGGTATGGGGAGATGTGTATATTGGTGATTCAAATAATATTATGGTGCATCTAAGCCATATAAGAGAAAAAATAGAAGATGATCCTAAAAATTCTGTTTATATAAAAACTATTAGAGGAATAGGTTATAAAGTTGAAAGGTATAAATCTGATGAAGCATAATAAACATGCAAGAAGTGTAACTTTAGAAATGTTTTTTGTGTATTTTTTGGGATATATAGCTATTTCGTTAATATTATTAATTGTGATAAGTCTATCATTTAAGTTTTATGAACTGGCTTGTAGCAGGCGTACATACAATAGACAGTATTTTGAAAATTTAGAAAGAAAAATAGAATTAGATTATTCAACTATTACAGATGATGATTTAAAAGAAATAGACGGATTCCTTATAAAAATAAATAATGATGGAGTTGTTGAATATTCTTCAGGAAATTTTGATACTGTAAAATTTAATAATTTCAAATTAGAAGATTATATGAGTATGGTTGGATTTAATGAAGAAAATAAATTTAAAGTGAATCATCCTGATATTTTATCAAAAAATATTTTTAAAAATTTTAATAATGTACTTGTTACGTTAAATAATGGAGATAAATATTCTATATATACGCAATATAGAAGCAAGGATAAATTTCTTATTTTAATTGGTTGTCCATATTCAGAAATTACAAAACCTAATAAGGTTACTCAGATAATTCCATATAATTATGTAATAAAGTTGTTGGCATTTGGCAATGTCATGGTGATTTTTGGAATGGTATATATTTTAGCACAGAAAACTTCAAAAGAATTTATAACACCAATAAAAACTCTTCTTTCTGGTGTTACTGAAATATCTAATGGAAATTACGATGTCAGGATTAAATGTGAAAAAATTAATGAATTTTTAGAATTAAGTAATGGATTTAATAATATGGCACAAACTATTCAAAATGAACAATATGAAAATAGAAAGTTAGAAAAAATGCGTGAAGATTTAATTTTAGATATATCACATGATTTAAAAAATCCTCTTGCTTCAACATTAGGTTATAGTGAAACTTTAATAAATTCAGATAATTTATCAAAAGAACAAATCAGAGAATATTTAACAATAATAAATAGAAATTCATATAGGGCTAATAAATTAATTAACGATTTATTTGAGTTCTCTTTATATGATAATGTAGATTATGAATTTAATTTGGTAAAAAAAGATATATGTGAGGTTTTAAGACAGATTATAGCTAATTTTATTCCTGAATTTGATCATAAAAATTTTATATATGATTTTGATATTTTTGATGAAAGTTATTATGTATTAATGGATGAGGAAAAATTTTATAGAGCTATTAATAATATCCTTGATAATAAGGTAAAGTATAATAAATCAGGTAATAAAATTTTTATAAAAACAGAGACAGATGATATTAATTTTTATATTAAATTTTGTGATAATGGAGAGAGAATTCCTGAGGAATTTAAAGATAGTATATTTAATCCGTTTGTAAGAGTAGATAAATCTAGAAATTCCAAAACTGGTGGTACTGGTCTTGGTTTATCTATAACAAAAAAAATACTAAATAAACATAATGGAGATATAAGGATATTGGACAGTGATGAAGGTACTAATTTTGAAGTATATCTGCCTTTGATGAAAAATGAGCAATAATTGCTATTTTATAGTTATTTGTTATTGATAGAATTTATAACATTTAAGATATTTTTAATATTAGAACAATTAATAATTAATTGAGGTCAGATATAATTTTATATATAGAAGATGAAGCTTAATAATAATATTAATTTTATCAAGTATGATAAAGGAGGTAAAATATTGGACTTTAATGAGAAATTAAATCAAATAAAAATTAAAGATATTATTATTATTTATTTAATTAGTACATTTATTGTGAGCATAATAATATTTGGAATTATAAAAATTAATCATAAACAATCCGGAAATTTTATTGTAAATATAGTAAGCATGATTTTGCAATTGCTAATACTATTAATGTTAATATTTAAAATCAGACCGTCGAAAGATAATTTGATATTATTGTATGAAGATTTTAAGAATAAGTTAAATATAAAAGAAATTGCCAATGTTACAATTGTGAAAATATGTATAGCATTAGGTGGAAGCAAATTGATAATAAGTCTTATGTATTATCTTGATCCATCAATGATAAACAACTTTCTTTATGAATCAGGGAATATGATAAATTCAGTGAAAAGCTATTTGGTAAATGTTTTATTACTATTAATTATATCTCCAATTACAGAGGAAATAATTTTTAGAAGTGTAATTTTGAATAGAATTATAATCAGGTTTAATTTGTGCACAGGAATAATAGTATCATCAATAGTTTTTGCTTCATTTTATGCAGGAAGCGGAATTGCAGGAGCTTTAGCTTTAGGAGTAATAAATAGCATATTATATATTAAATATAAAAACATACTTATAAATATTTTGGTAAATGTGTTAAATAATTTAATAATATTGATTTCTGTATTACCATTAGTAAATAAAAATGTTGAAGATTTGATAGTAACAAGAAATGAAATTATTATTAATATTTTTGTTGGCAGCTTTTTATGTGCAGCAGGTGTTTTTATGTTAATAAAATTTATTAATAAAAATATTATAATGTTGAGTAAATATGACAAATATATAAAAGCATCTAGAGACTGTAAGAAAATATAATAACATATTCTTGATATAATTACTGATTTAAGTCTATAATAGTATATAAGGTTATTTATTGCCATTACTTCAAAAGTAATGGCAATATTATTATATCTATAAATAGTAAGCATTTATCTAATAAGAGGATGTTTTTTATATCAACAGAAGTGAATTAATGTAAGAAAAAATAGATAAACCTTATTATATTAAAAGTTAAGAAAAGGTAGGAGAAGAATATGAATTCTATAGAAAATAGGTTGGCTTCAGAGTTAGGAATAAAACTTGATCAAGTTAAAAATGTAATAGGACTTTTAGATGATGGAAATACAGTTCCATTTATATCAAGATATAGAAAAGAAGCTACAGGAGGACTTTCAGATGAAGTACTTAGAAAATTATCTGAAAGACTTATTTATTTAAGAAATTTAGAAGAAAGAAAAGCAGATGTAAAAAGACTTATAGATGAACAAGATAAATTGACAGAGGAAATTGAAAAAGCTTTAGAAAAAGCTGAAACACTTACAGAAGTAGAAGATATATATAGACCTTATAAGCCTAAAAAGAGAACAAGAGCTACAATTGCTATAGCAAAGGGGTTAAATCCATTGGCTGAACTTATTAGAGAAGGTAATTTTAAAGGTGATATTAATGAAGAAGCAGAAAAATATATAAATCAAGAAAAGGGAGTAGAATCAAGTGAAGATGCAATATCAGGGGCATTAGATATTATTGCTGAAAATATTTCTGACGAAGCAAAATATAGGAAATATATAAGGGATTTGATATTTAAAGAAGGAAAGATAGAATCAAAAGGAAGCAGTGAAGAACCAACACCTTATGAGATGTATTATGAATATTCAGAGGATATATTTAAAATTCCTCCACATAGAATTCTGGCTATAAATAGAGGAGAAAAAGAAAAAATATTAACTGTAAAAATTACTGCAAATGAAGAAAAAATAATAAGCTATTTGGAAAAAAATATATTAAAGGGAAATGATGTATTTGATGATAAATTGAGAATAGCAATAAGAGACTCTTATAAGAGATTAATATTTCCATCAATAGAGAGAGAAATAAGAAATGAATTGACTGATAAAGGTGAAGAAGGAGCAATAAAAATATTTAAAGAAAATTTAAAGGCACTTCTTCTACAAGCACCTATAAAGGGAAAAGTTGTTATGGGATTTGATCCAGGGTTTAGAACTGGATGTAAAGTTGCAATATTAGATGCTACAGGAAAATTTTTAGACAATACAGCTGTTTATCCTACATTACCTAAAAAAGATATAGAAGGAACTAAGAAAACTTTAAAAGCACTTATATCAAAATATGATGTTGACGTTATTTCACTTGGAAATGGTACTGCATCAAGAGAGTCAGAAGAAGTTATTGCTGAGATGATAAGTGAAATAAAGAAAGAAACAGGAAAAGAACTTTCTTATGTGATAGTTTCAGAAGCTGGTGCATCGGTATATTCAGCATCAGAACTTGGAACAAAGGAATATCCAGATCTTGATGTTACCGTAAGAGGAGCAATATCAATAGGTAGAAGACTTCAAGATCCTCTTGCAGAACTTGTAAAGATAGATCCTAAAGCAATTGGAGTAGGCCAGTATCAACATGATGTAACACCTAAAAAATTAGAGGAATCTTTAGCTGGAGTAGTTGAAGATTCTGTTAATACTGTTGGTGTTGATTTAAATATTGCAACGCCATCATTATTAACACATATATCTGGAATAAATGCAGCAATAGCAAAAAATATAGTTGATTATAGAGATGAAGTTGGTGGATTTACATCAAGAAAAGAACTTCTTAAAGTAAAAAGACTGGGACAGAAAGCATATGAACAATGTGCTGGTTTCTTAAAGGTTGCTGAAAGTAAAGAACCTCTTGATAATACATCTGTCCATCCAGAATCTTATGAAGCAGCTAGAAAACTTATAGAGGTACTGGGATATGATAAGGAAGATCTTAAAAATAAAAATTTAAATGATATTGATAAAAGAGCAGAGTTAAAAGGAATTCATAAATTAAGTGAAGAGGTTGGAGTTGGAGAGCTTACATTAAAAGATATTGTTAAGGAACTTAAGAAACCAGGAAGAGATCCAAGAGAGGAAATGCCAAAGCCAATTCTTAAAACCGGAATAATTGAGATGAAAGATTTAAAACCAGGTATGGTATTATCAGGAACTGTAAGGAATGTATCTGATTTTGGTGCATTTGTGGATATTGGTGTTCATCAGGATGGGCTTGTTCATAAAAGCCAGATGGCAGATAGATTTGTAAAGCATCCATTAGATATAGTGAAAGTTGGAGATATAGTTAAAGTGGCTATTCTTGAAGTTGATGAAAAGAGAAAGAGAATTTCATTAACAATGAAAAATATAAAGGAAGATATGGAAGCTTAAAATACTAAAAGAAAAGGACTGGTTATTATAAAATGGATCAAGCAGATAGTTTTTATAACGGAAAATATCTGTTTGGTCCTATATTAATCTGTACAAATAATTATTAAGCAGAAAAAATGAAATATTTGTAAGCGTCAAAAAATCCACGACTACAAAACATATAAAGCTTCCTGTTAAAATGAAAATAAATTCATTTTAACGG
>NZ_CAKVKB010000065.1 GCF_934754915.1 uncultured Clostridium sp. | reverse complement strand
TGTGGAAGATGCGTAATACATAAAACTTGATGTGTACATGAAAGCTGATACATTTTTTCTCCAACTCTCTGAGCAACAGCTCCACTTATACCAGTATCAATTTCATCAAATATAAGTGTTGGTATTTCATCCTTTTCTGCAAATACACATTTAAGTGCAAGCATTATTCTTGAAAGTTCTCCACCAGATAATACTTTTTCAAGAGGCATTAAAGGTTCGCCAGGATTTGTAGAAATCATAAAGCATACATCATCAAATCCTCTTTCGTTAAAATTCTTTTCATCCTTTTCAACACTTATTTTCATTCTTGATTTTTCAAGACCTACAAAAGATAATTCCTTAAGGATTTTTTCTTCCAATGCACTGCTCTTAGATATTCTCAATTCATGCAGAACTGATGCAGCTTGTTCCATCTGAGTCAATATATTTTTTTCCTTTTCTCTGAGTTCTTCAATAATCTTTTCAGAATTTATAAGTTCATCATATTCTTTTTTAATTTTTTCAAGATACTCTAGTATGTCTGTTACTGTAGGACCATATTTCTTTTTATATTGATTTATCTCATATATTCTTGAATTTATGCTTTCAAGGGCATCGTTGTCAAAAACTATTTCTTCTGCCATGTCTCTTACTTCACGGCTTGCTTCTTCTATTGTGTAAAAAGCTTCTTCTATCAAATTTTTATTTTTTTTGATTTTTTCAAAATGATTTTCTACACCTGATAACTCTGAAATAACTTTAGATAACGAATCAATGACACTAAATTCTTCTTGTCCGCATAATAATTTATAAGATTCTGCCAATGCATTATTTATTTTTTCAGCATTTGCTAAAATGTTATATTCTTCTCTCAAATCATCTTCTTCATTTTCTTTAAGCTTAGCTTTTTCAATATCATCTATCTGGAATTTCAGATAATCTAAAAGTTTTTCTCTATCCTGATTTCCAGTAATTCTGCTCAAATCTTCTCTTACTTTAAGAAGATTATCTCTAAGTTCAGTATATATTCCTAAAGGTTTTACTATTTCTTTATCTATAAATCCATCTAGATATAATATATGGCTGCTTCTTGTTAAAAGTTCCTGATTCTGATGCTGCCCATGAATATCTAAGAGTCTTGCTCTTACTCTTCTTAATTGAGATGTGATTAAACTTTTTCCGTTAATTTTTATTAAATTTTTCCCACTCTGATGTGATTCCCTGCTTATTATAAGCACATCATCATATTCAATATCAAGTTCATCCAATACTTCAGAGACCCTCGAACCATCAAGGGTGAACAAAGCTTCAACATATGTCTTATCTTCTCCTGTTCTTATTAGACTTTTTGAAAACTTTCCCCCAAGTACAAAATCTATAGCGTCAATCATTATAGATTTACCTGCACCAGTTTCTCCTGATAGTATATTAAAACCATCCTTAAAGTTTATTGTCATTTCTTCTATTAACGCAAAATTTTTAATATTTAATTGAATTAACATTTTATCCCATCCTTAATCTTATGAAGACATTCTCTTTCTTATTTTAGATACTAGAAGTTCAGCACTTTCAATAGTTCTCACTAAAATAAAGATTGTATTATCTCCTGCTACTGTACCTGCAATATCTGCACTTTCAAGATTATCAATTGCTTCAGCTGTTATAGGAGCTGAACCGGTAATTGTCTTTATAACTACCATTTTATCCACATTCTCTACAGATAAAACAGTATTTGCAAGAATATTACTAAGTCTGTCTATTATATTTTTCTGTTCTCCTGTTGATACAGCATATTTTGATTTTCCACTTGAAGACTGCATCTTTATAAGCTTCAGGTTCTTAATGTCTCTTGATACTGTTGCCTGAGTAACGTCAAATCCTTCACTCTTTAATGCTTCTGCAAGTTCTTCCTGTGTTTCTATTTCTCTTGAACTAATTATTTCTAATATTTTTGTATGTCTTTTTGATTTCAAAATTCCTCACCATCACATTCTTTAGAATTGTTTAAAATCTTATTCCTCAAAACTTTGAAATAATCATAATCATTAAACAAAAGCAATTTCACATTTTTCTGTTTTTTATAAACTTTTACACATGATTTTTGATTAACTTCCATAGCTTTTTGTCCATCAACAGTTAGATATATCTTTTCTTCTTCATTTTCAGCATATATTTCAATTATACTATCTCCTTTAAGAACAATTGTCTGCATGCTTTTTGTGTGTGGACATATAGGTGTTATAGTTATAAGTTCAAGTTCAGGATATATGAGCGGTCCTCCTGCTGAAAAGGAATATGCTGTAGAACCTGTAGGAGTAGCTATTATAAGTCCATCTCCTTTAAATGATGAATAAAATTTTCCATCAACATAAATTTTAAATTTCACCATTCTTGAAAGAGTACCTCTTGCAAGTACTATGTCATTAAGTGCTTGAAGATTTCCTTTTTTAAATTTATGTATATCCGAACATCCCTTTTTATCTTCCAATTCCTTTTGGCATATAAGACCACATTCTATTATATCTTTGAATTCCCCACTGCATTCAAGCATCATCCTATTTTGAATATGATATTCTTCATTTTTAAGCTTTTTAAGTGCATTGTCTATTTCTGATATATCTATGCTTGATAAAAATCCAAGATTTCCGATATTCACTCCAAATAAAACGCCATTAAAATCCTCTCCAACAGATCTTGCTGCACTTAAAAGCGTTCCATCTCCACCAAGTACCAAAAGAAGTTCAATATTCTTAAGATCTTGTTTTTCAAGGTCATATGAATTAAAAATACGGATATCATCAAGAACAAATATATCTCTTATTTTACTTATAACCATATTTAAGATTTTATTTTCATTATCCTTTGAAGGATTAATTGCAATACCGATATTTTTCATAGCCCCTCCAGAAGAAATTAAATTTCTACATGTGATGCCTCTACCACAGCATCAATATCCTCTTGTACAAAACTGCTTTCCTTATCTTTATTTTTAGTGAAATAAACAAGATATTCTCTGTTTCCTTCAGGTCCTTTTATAGGAGAATATCCTACACCAAGAACATTAAGACCTTGTTCTATTAAAAAATCTATTATTCCATGTACAACTTCTTTATGAGTGCTTATTTCCCTAACAACACCTTTTTTACCTACTTTTTCTCTTCCAGCTTCAAACTGAGGTTTTATAAGTGCCACTACCTCACCATCATCTTTAAGAAGATTTAAAGTTGCAGGCATTATTTTCTTTAAAGATATAAATGATACATCAATTGAAGCAAAATCCAATAATTCATTATTTATGTCTTCAGGAGTAACATATCTTATATTTGTTCTTTCCATGCATACAACTCTTTCATCAGTTCTGAGTTTCCATGCAAACTGCCCATATCCAACATCTACTGCAAACACTTTAGATGCACCATTTTGAAGCATGCAGTCAGTAAATCCTCCTGTTGAAGCACCAATATCCATGCATACTTTTCCATCTAAAGTAAGATTCCATGTATTCATAGCTTTTTCAAGCTTTAATCCTCCACGGCTTACATACTTTAAAGTATCTCCTCTATATTCTATATCACTATCAACACTTACCTTTTCACCTGCTTTATCTAACTTCTGTCCATTTACATAAACTTTTCCTTCCATTATGCAGGCTTTAGCTTTTTCTCTTGAAGTGATTATTCCTTTCTCTACTAAAAGTATATCCAATCTTTCTTTTTTTTCTGCCATTATGTTCTCCTTCTAATCATATAATTCTAATATTGATTCTCTTATTCCTTCACAGTCAAGTTTATAAGTTTTATAAAGGATATCTACATTTCCCTGAGGAATAAACTGGTCATCATATCCTAATGACTTTATTTTTCCCTTATATCCTATTTCATACATATAATCCTTAACAGCGCTTCCTAAACCGCCTTTAAGAATATTATCTTCAATTGTAAGTATATTATATCCTCTATCTGCAATTTCCTTTAACATCTGCTTATCTATAGGTTTTATAAAAACTGCATTTATTATTGTTGGATTTATTCCCTGTTCATATAGTATTTCCTTTGCATAAACTGCATGCTGCACCATTTTTCCAGTTGCTATAATACAAATTCTTGTACCTTGAGCTATAACTTCCCATTTTCCTTCATTCAATTCCTTTAAAGGAGAAATATTATCTATTATGTCTCCTCCTCTTGGATATCTTATTGCAACTGGTCCATTTTGGTTTAAAGCCCATTCAAGCATAGTTTTAACTTCAGCTGTACATTTAGGTGCAATAATGGTCATATTAGGAATGATAGATAAATATGATATATCCATTATTCCCTGATGCGTTTCTCCATCTTCGCCTACAATACCTGCTCTGTCTACTGCAAATACTACTGGCAGTTTCTGAATACATACATCATGAACAACCTGATCAAACCCTCTTTGAAGAAATGTTGAATATACTGCAAATACAGGTTTTAATCCATTACTTGCCATTCCTGCTGCAAGTGTTACTGCATGCTGTTCTGCTATTCCAACATCAAAAAACCTGTCTTTAAATTTTTCACTAAATTCCTTTAAACCAGTTCCATCAGGCATAGCTGCTGTTATTGCTGTTATTCTGTTATCTTTCGATGCAAGTTCCACAAGAGACTGTCCAAATACTTTTGAATAAGTATTTTTAGTATCTTTTTTACATTCTCCACTTTCAAGATCAAAGGGACTTACGCCATGATATTTACAGGGACTTTCTTCAGCAAGTGCATATCCTTTTCCTTTTTTGGTTATAGTATGTATGATAACAGGTCCTTCAAATTCTTTTGCAATTTTAAATACTTCTGTCATAGATACTATATCATGACCATCTATTGGGCCTATATATTTAAGTCCTATGCTCTCAAAAAACATAGACGGAACAACAAGCTGTTTTATACTATCCTTAACTCTTGAAATTTTATCTGCAATATTTTTTCCTATATGAGTTTGATTCAGTGAATCATGTATTTCATTTTTCAACTTATTGTATCCTGGTGCCATTCTTAATTTATTAAGATACTTCGAAAGACCTCCAACATTAGGAGAAATTGACATCTGATTATCATTAAGTATAATAATCATCTTAGTTTTCCTGAATCCTACATCATTCAATGCTTCAAGAGCCATTCCTCCTGTCAGTGCACCATCACCTATAACAGCAATAACATGATAATTCTCTTTTTTAATATCTCGTGCCCTTGCTATTCCAAGTGCTGCCGAAATTGATGTACTACTGTGGCCTGTATCAAAATAATCATAATTGCTTTCATTTCTTTTGGGGAAACCACTCATTCCATTAAATTGTCTCAGTTTTTTAAATCCGTCTTTTCTCCCAGTTAAAATCTTATATACATAACTTTGATGTCCTACATCCCACACAATTTTATCCTTTTCAAAATCAAATGCCTTAAAAAGACTCAATGTAAGATCAACAACTCCTAAATTAGAAGATAAGTGACCTCCTGTTTTTGACACACTTTCTATTAAAAATTCCCTTAACTCTTGACTGAGTACTTTAGTATCTTTAATATCCAGTTTTTTTATGCCTTTAGGGAAGTCTATTTTATCTATCAATTTCATAATATCATTTCCTCTGCTAACTTTCTCTATTTAAAAGACTATACGTTAAATCAATTAAACATTGTGCATCTACTGTCAGTGTTTTAAGCAGTTTCACACATTCTTCACTTAATTTTTCACACATTTTTTTGCATTCATCAAGTCCATAAACACTTATAAAATTAGTTTTATTATGTTCTTCATCTGCATGTATATTTTTCCCCATAATATGAGCATCACCAATTACATCCAGAATATCATCTCTAATTTGAAAAACCAAGCCTAACTTTTCACCATATTTTTTTAATATTTCTATATCAGCTTCGCATGCACCAGCAAGTATAGCACCACTTACCACTGATGCCCTTATAAGTGCTCCAGTCTTCTTTGCATGCATATATTCAAGTTCATCTTTTGAAATAGATTTTCCTTCAGATATTACATCAACAACCTGACCTCCAATCATCCCTTCTGCTCCAGCTGAAGATGTTATCTCATAAGCAGCCTTCAATGAATTTCCTCCATTTTTTAACGCATAATTCATCATCAGTATTACAGCTTCATTAAGAAGATTGTCTCCCGCAAGAACTGCAATATTCTCACCAAAAACTTTATGATTTGTTGGCTTTCCTCTTCTTAAATCATCATCATCCATACATGGAAGATCATCATGTATAAGTGAGTACGTATGAATCATTTCAATTGAACATGCCATTGGCAGTACATTAGTATATTCATTTTTGAAAATATAATAAGCTAATGAAAATAAAATTGGTCTTATCCTTTTTCCACCTATATTCAAACTATAGCTGCTGGCTTCATAAATAACTTTATTATATTCACCTTTATTTCTAAAGTAGCTATCTAAATATTCATTAATGTCTTTTTTTAAATTATCTATCGATATCACTTTCACCAAACTCCACTTCTTTTTCATCTTTAATTATGGAAATCTTTCCTTCATATGCATTAAGGGTCTTATAAATCTTATTCACGAGTTTTACACCATTTTCATATGATTTCATTGAATCTTCAAGATTAAGCTGGTCATTTTCAAGATTATTTAAAATTTCTTGAAGTTTAGATAACATTTCTTCATAACTTTCTTTTCTGGCCATTTTTAAACTCCTATTCTTCTGGAATGAAACTTCCTCTAACATTTCCATCTTTAAGAATTATATTTAACTTCTTTTCTTCATTCAACATTTTTTTTGAAGTTATTATATTATTTTTATCATCTTCTATTATAGCATATCCTTTTTCTATAACTTTAACAGGATTATATGCAGCAAGAAGATTGTTTAAATTTTCAATATTCTTTTTTTCTTTATTTAGTTTTGTCTTTATTGCAAAATTTAATCGTTCTTTTAACTTGTCAGTCTCTAAATAAGAATTTGCAATAAGATTCATTGGTGAATGTATTTTCAATATTCTTTCATAATTTAATATATTATCTCTACAGCTTTTAAGCTTATATTCAACACTATCATTTAAAATTCTGTATATATTATCTATAGTATTTAATATTTCACTTTTTAAAGGCACTGCTATTTCAGCTCCTTGAGATGGTGTTGCTGCCCTGAAATCTGATACAAAATCACATATAGTAAAATCTATTTCATGACCTACAGCTGAAATTATAGGAATATGAGAATCATAAACTGCCATTGCAAGTTCCTCTTCATTAAAATTCCAAAGTTCTTCTAATGATCCTCCTCCTCTTCCTACAATTATGACATCCACACTGTTTTTTCTATTAAAATATTCTATTCCTTCTATAACTTCTTTATAAGCTCCAATACCTTGTACTTTGGCTGGATAAAGGACTATATCTATTTTATCATTTCTTCTTCTTGCTACATTTATTATATCTCTTATTGCAGCACCTGTAGAAGATGTAACAACTCCTATTTTCTTAGGATAAGCTGGAATATCTTTTTTATGATTTTCATCAAAATATCCTTCTTTTAAAAGTTTTGCCTTTAATTTCTCAAATTTTAAGAAAAGCTCTCCCTGACCTTCCTTTTCAATTTCATCACAGTAAATCTGAAATGAACCTGTTGCTGGATATATTGAAGCTCTGCCATTTATAATTACTGACATTCCTTCTTCAAGTTTAAAATTCAAAGAAACAGCATTTCCTCTAAACATTACACAATTTACTTTTCCTTTATCATCCTTGAGGGAAAAATAAATATGTCCGCTGCTATGATATTTTAAATTAGAAATCTCCCCTTTTACAGAGAGATTATTTAAAATAAAATCATTATCAAGAACTCTTTTAATATAACTTGTTACTTCCGAAACAGTTAAAGTTTTAATTTTCATTTTCCTTTAAAGCCTCACATGCATTTTTTATTAAAAGGGTAGTTGTTAAAGCTCCTACGCCTCCTGGAACTGGTGTTAAATAAGCACATTTATCTATAACCTTATCAAAATCAACATCTCCTGTTATTTTTCCTTCAAAACGTGATGTTCCTACATCTATTACAATAGCATTTTCATTTACATAACTTTCGTCTATGAATTTTGGTTTACCAATAGCAACAACCAATATATCTGCTTTTTTACACACTTCTTTAAGATTTTTTGTTCTTGAATGGCATATTGTTACAGTTGCATTTTCATTCAATAAAAGCTGTGCTGCTGGTTTTCCGACAATATTGCTTCTTCCAAGTACAACTACATTTTTCCCACTTATATCACTATTTAAACTCTTTATTAATGTAACAACTGAATTTGGTGTACATGGTAAAAATCCTGGTTCTCCCATATACAATTTTCCTTGACTTTCAAATGTAAGACAATCAATATCCTTTTTAACTGAAATTTCCTTTATTATCTTCTTTTCATCCAAATGTTTTGGTAATGGAAGCTGAAGAATTATTCCCTGAATATTATCGTCTTCATTTAATCTGTGAATTTCATTTATCACATCTTCATCACTGGATTCTTCTCTTAAAATAACCTTTTCAAACTGTACACCAAGAGATACAGCAACTTTTTCCTGACTATTCATATAATAAATAGATCCGCCATCTTCTCCTACTAAAATAGATGCTATTTTAGGAATCTTAAGATTCTTTTCCTTTCTATCTTCTACAAAGCTTTTTATTTCTTCCTTAACTTTTGCTGCTACTTCTTTTCCATTAATTAATTGCCCCACTATCTAATTCCCCACTTTCTCATTTGTATCTATATTTCTAATGATACTATTTTAAATTTTATCTATGTGTCTATTTTAACTTTACTTTTATATTTTTTCAATAATTGTTTATATATATACATTTCAATTAGCCATAATCAATTTTAAAAAACAACCAAATATCAAATCTTTACATGCTTTCTTTAAATATTAATTTTATTTATTGATATAATCATTAATATTTATTCAATTTCAATAAAAAAGAGGTGCATAAGCCAAAACTTATCCATCCTCCTCATTACATATTATTATGTATAAATTACTTTATTTTATCTAGTACTCCATTAATAAATGAAACGCTTTTTTCATCAGAATATTTTCTTGTTATTTCTAAAGCTTCATTTATTGCAACATTTTTTGGTACATCTTCATCAAAAATAATTTCATATGCAGCAAGTCTTAAAATTGCAAGATTAACCTTAGAAATTCTATCAATTTTCCAATTCTGCAAGTTAGAAGATATAGCTTCATCTATAGCTTCTATATTGTTTTCAATTCCTATTAATGCTCTTTTGACATATGTTAAATCAATTTCCTTTATATTTCCTTCATAATTTTCAACAAAAGTTTCAACAGCTTCAACAGCTCTATCTTTACTGCAAGTCATTCCAAATAATAACTCCATTGTTTTTTCCCTAGATAATTTTCTATTCATCGAATCCTCCTAAAATATATGTCATATTAATCATGCACATTTAACATTATACACACTTTTTACATCTTTTAAACTTATATCTTTATAAATACAAGTCAAATTAAACACCCTCTGAAATTTCAGAGGGTGAAAACTAAACTATTTAGATTCATTTCCTTCTTCTTTTGGTAAGTAAATACTTTGGACGCATATATTAACAGAATCTACTTCAAGACCAGTCATTGCTTCAACAGTCTTTTTAACATTTTCCTGCACCAAAGCTGCTAATTCATTAATCTTTTTTCCATACTCAACTGCTATATTCATATCTATTATAGCTTTATCACCTTCCAAAGTAACTTTAGTTCCTTTAGAATTGTTATTTTTTTTACCCTTAAATATATTTGTCAAGTTGCTTGCCATACTATTTTGATAATCTAATATGCCTTCAACTTCCTGTGCTGCTATTCCAGCTATAACGCTGACAACTTCATCAGAAATTTTAACAATTCCGATATTTTCATCATTCTTTATATCTTCCATGCTATCTTAACCTCCTCGGTTTTGTAATAACAAAACATGCTAATCTTATGTTCATTATAACAAATAAAATTTAACTTTACAATTACATTATTTCTGAACTTCAATAATTACATCTTTTATGTTTGACACATCTTGAACGATTTCTTGAATTGCAACACTATCACTTTCTTCAATTCCTGTTGAAGATTTTACTACTACAGTTGCTTTGTTATCTTGAAGCATGCATAAAGCATCTTCAAATCCTTTATTTTTTATATTTAATTCTATTCTTCCCTCATTGTCTTTTGCCATAGTTTTTTTAGTTAATTCCTTAGATGCTTCATCTTTTTGTTCCTTTGAAGTATTTGCATCATCAATTATTGCATTTAACGATTGTATTGTTGCTGAATCCTTCTGTTCTCTCTCACTTCTAGCTTCATAAAAATAATTCTGACTACTTAAAGTCTGTGTATCTTTACACTCTTCATTAATATTTTGGTCATCTTTAGTTATTGTTTCAGATGATAACACCTGACTTAAATCTGCTGGATCGTTCAATCCTCCATTGTTAAGTTTTGCTGCAAGAACTCCTGTACATAATATTAATGCAAGTAATGTAAAAATAATCCCACATTGTTTTTTTGTCATAATAAACTTCCTCCCATCATATCCCTATAATTATTTATATGCTATTTTTTCATACTATATACATTAACCTTTTCTAAACTTAAGTTATATAATTTTGAAACTGCCTGTTCAATTTCATATTTAGTTTTACTATCTTCTGCACCTTCTGCTACAATTACTATTCCAACTATTTTAGGCTTATATGTTGTCAATATAAAAGGTTCATTTTTCCCATCATTTTGTGTCATTACCACTTTTGAATTATCATTGTTTTGATTATTTACTCTTTTTCCTCCCTGAGTATCTGTTTCTTCTGTAGTTGACTTCTGAGCTGTAGTATCATATGCAGGCACTTTCTGCTCACCACTTTCAAATGTCAGCATAACATCAACATCACCAACACCATTCATCTTTTTTAATATGTTTATAAGATCAGCTTTTTGTTTTTCTTCATATTCATCACTTGTCATAATTTTTTCTTCACTTATACTGGATGTGTCAACAGCACTGCTTCCATTTCTAGAATTATTATTTGTTACAGATGGAATAATACTGTTAAGTCCCTTATTTTCTCCTATTACATTAAGGGCAATAAGTATAAAAACAAGTACAAGGCATATTACACTCAGTCTCTTTATCTTTGAGTTTTTTTCAAAAAAATCTTTAATATCATCTATCAATTTTTTTATATTCATATACAGCCTCTCCTATTCCTCCAGAATATATATTTCTATTTTTTCCTCAGCTATTTCTAATTCATCAGATGCATATCTCACAACATCCTTATACTCTTGTTTTAATTTGTCTTTTTCATCAGCCTGTTCATTTTTATCATTTCCAATTTCAACTTTCTGGATTTTTTTTACTTTGCTATCCCTTATTCCTATCCTCAGCTTTTTAATACTTATATTTATGTTATTAAAATCAACATCACATTCAACATCTGCTTTAAATTTAATGTTTTTGAAATGATTTTCAAGAATACTCTCACAATTTTTATTAAAGTTATTGATAAAAGCCTGCTTTCTAACATCTTCATTATCTCTATTTCCTTCATAAGACATGGTTCCATCAATATTAACCTTGTTCTGTTCTGCTGAAAATACTGTTTTATAATTTTCAATTCCCTCAAGCACATTCTTTTCTCCATTACTTATAAATTGAACTATAGGATTTAAAATAGTGCTTATAAGTATGAGTCCTAAAACAAAAGATATATATTTCTTGAATTTTTTATCAGGCGCAAGAATCTCAACTGCACTCATAAATATTAGAATAGTAGTAAGGGTAGCTGCAAAACTTTTTAAATTTTCCATTAAAAATCATCCTCCTACTACAAAACTTCCTGCCTGTGCCATAATTGCAATGAGTATAAAAAACATAAAACTTACAGTAAGTACACATGAAATTATGAGTACCATGGATGTTCCAGCTGATTCTAATGCTTTTGTTATTCTTGAATCACTAACAGGCTCAACAAGTGCTGCTGAAATTTTATATATAAATGTCATAAGAACCAGTTTTAATATTGGATAAAGAAGTATTAAAAGAACTACAACAAGACCCACAGAACTGACTGCATTTTTAATTATGAGCGAATATCCTGCCACAGATGTTATTGCATCAGAAAATGTTTTTCCTACTATTGGTATAAAATTATCTACTGCAAACTTAGCTGTTTTTAATGTAACAGCATCTATTGTATTTGAAGTTATCCCTCTTATGGTAAGCATTGCTATAAATGCAGTAAGTATTATTCCTTGAAACCATAAAATACACTGTTTTGTCAGCTTACAGAGATTTGTTATTTTATGCTCTTCAGAAATATTATTTGCAAACTCAAGTACAAATCCAATTAAAATCATTGGTATAATAATCTTTGTATAAATCTTCGGTATAAATATTACAGATCCAATAATAAATGGATCTAAAGTTGCTGCTTGAGTTATCCCTCCTGCTAAACCAATCATTGTTGCAAGTATTGGCAGAAGTGCATTCATGAAATTTGATATGTCATTTATTACATCCTGAGCTAACGATATGGAAATTATAAAACTCTTTGAAAGTATTATTACGACAATAGCATAACATGCATAAAAAGCCACCTGTGATATACTTTCATCTGCAAATGATTCTTGAAGATTTTTTAAAAGTGCACATAATATTGAAATTGTAACTATGGATACTGTAAGTCCTAATACACTTTTTACTTCTTTAAAAAATAAGCTCAGCACTGCTTTTACAATCACATCAAATGATAAGTTTCCTTTTCCTTCTAAAATAAAAGTATTTATATATTCTACTGGGTCAAGATTCTGCAAGAGCTCTACATCTGTCTTCATTTTACTTATATAATCATATAATGTCTGTATCTGGCCTTTTGCATTTCCTCCAATATCTTCAATTTTCAAATCCTTCACTTGTTTTTCATCTTTTTCTGTTTCATAATCATTTTGAAACTCATAAGTGTTGTTTTCCAAATCATCGTCTTTCAGACATACCTCAGCTTCTGAATTTTCTAAATCTATCTGTTCTATTGATGTTTTTTCTAAACTGTCATTTTTATCTTTTCTTTCATAATTGTAATCAAATTTATTATCATATGGTTTTGATATAGTGTATTCTTTTGTATCACTTTCCGCTGCTGCATATTTAGTGCTTCTTGCTAGAAAGAAAGGTTCACACAATAAAAATGTAAGAAACATACTTATAAAAAGAAATGTTAACCTCTTTATCATCATCATATTGAATACACAACCTTTAACTTTATTAATTCAATTGCTTATTATTGATACACTGCTACATTATCTGAAGTATAGAATTAAGCACTGCCATTAAAATTGGAACAGCCAGAACCAAAATCATTATCTTTCCAGCAAAATCAATCTGAGTCCCCAGGGAATTTACATTAGCATCTTTACATAAAGTACTTGCAAATGATGCAATATATGCAATTCCTATTATTTTAATCACAATACCAATATAGACGGTATCAATATTTGCTTTATCTGACATCATCTCAATGAATGTCATTATTTCTTTTAATGGATCAATAACCATAAAGAAAATTAAAGCTCCTGCAACAAGCTCTAACAATGTTGCTACATTCCCTTCTGCTTTTCTTATAAGGACAATCATAAACATTGCTGCAAAAGCTATTCCTGCTATTTTTAAAATCAACATAATACCACCTGCTAATAATTCATCAATTCTACCTGTTCATTACATGACAAACATTGTCTTTACTGTACTGAACAAATCTCCTATTATTGAAACTATCATAAGAAGTATTATCACAACACCGGCTATATTGGTTATTGCTGCGATATCAGATTTTCCACTGCTTGTTAGGACTTTATCCAATATAACAAGAATAATTCCTGCACCACCAATCTTTAAAAGAATACTTATATCATTCATCTGCTTTCCTCCTATATTTTATGGTCTTATTTTCTAATTTTTCTTACTGTCTATTAATATTAGAAATTTACTGAGTTTATGAATCACAGTATAAAAATTGTAAGCATTCCTCCTATACAGACTCCTAGATATCTATATAACCTCACATTCTTTTTTGCAGATTCTTCAGCTTCTTTAAGATTCATTCGAATTCCTTCAAGTACAAGATCAAATATCCGTTCCTGACCAAATAACCCGGACTCTCCAAGGGACTTAAAAAAATCTCCAAGAATTTTTATGTCACTTACATTAAGATTAAATTTTTCTTTTAATTTTTCATATTCTTCCACAGCACCATCATATACACTTTCAGCACTTCCAGATATAAGCTTTTCCTTCATCCCATTCATAAATGAATTTATAGGATCTTCTACTTTGTATGAAAATTTTTCAAATGCTTCTGGAAGAGGAGTTGCTCCATATAAGATATCATTTTGAAGAATTATCAAACTTTTTAATATTTCCCTAAGTTGAATCATTCGTTTATTAAAACGCTCTCCATACTCAAATCCTATATAAGCACATATTGAAAAAAGAAAACATCCGATTATTATCTTAAGCATCTTATATCTCCTCCTTTCAATTCATATATATTTTCAATAGTTCCAATTCCTCTTCTCGAACTTAACACGATTGCTCTTTCTATTATTTCGTTCTCTAAAAGGTCATTGAATATTTTTCTCTTATAAAGATCATCTATTGTAAATCCATGAATAGAAGTTATTATATTAACTCCTGAATTAAAAGCCATCAAAAGAGCTTCTGCATCTCCTTTTGTTCCTATTTCATCACATATTAATACTTCTGGAGATAAGCTCCTTATAGCCATTATCATACCTTCTTTTTTAAGGCAGTTATCTAAAATATCTGTACGAATTCCAATATCATTTTGAGGTATTCCAAAATAACATGCTCCAATTTCACTTCTTTCATCAATTACAGCAACCTTATGTCCATATATTCCTTCTGAAGGAAATCCACTGGATATATTTCTTGAAATATCTCTTAATATTGTTGTTTTTCCACACTTTGGAGGCGAAATTATTATAGTATTAAATGCTCTTTTTTGTTTATGCGAATATATATATTTCATCAGTTTATCAGAACACCCTATAACTTCATTTGATATCCTTATATTTATGGATGATATATTTCTTATTGTCTTTACTTCACCTTTTTCCATGATGCATTCTCCTGCAATTCCTATCCTATGTCCTCCCTTAATTGTTATAAAGCCTTGTCTTATATCTTCTTCATAAGCATATAATGAATAATTTGATATCTTCTGCATTATGCTCTTAATCTCTTCTTTAACTGGAGAATAATTTATCATGCTTTCTCCATATTTTGAATATATCATAATAGGTTTTCCAATTTTAATTCGTATCTCATAAATCTGTTCTTTCAATAATTTTTCCTTAAGTAAAGCTCCAATTTTTATTGGAAAAATCCCGATTATATCTTCTCCTGACCTCATCTAAATACAGTCCCTCCTTTCCTCCTTCTTAATTAATTAATATTTATACTTTTTCTGAAATATTACACATTACAATAAAAAAATATGTAAAGAAAAAATCCTGTAGAAGAAATCATATTGTTTCTTCTACAGGATCTTATATAATCATTTTCTATGACTAACAGCTATTAAATTTTTTATCCTTACTTAATTATAGTTTAACTATGCAACATTTTTTATATAAGTAAGATATTAAATAATTTTTAACATTAATCAATTGAAATTATTTAATATTATTATGGCAATAAGGACAAGGAATCTTATCCTTGCTTTCCAACGCTGATTTTTCCATAAAAATAGGTTTGTTGCAATGAGTACATTTTACTTCTACATACTCATCTTCCATATCACACAGTTCGTCAATCGATACTTCTTCAAATAATTCATCCTGAATGTTTGATAAATCATCATCCAAGAACTGCATATTTTCTTCCATTGTTTCTTGATTTACAACCACTTCTTCAATTTTGTCAGCCATTGAATTCAAGATAGATTCTATTTTTTCAAAATAATTTCTATATGCATCATCTTTTATGTCTGATAAACTTGTTTGAAACTCTTCAATTTGTTTTCTAAGTTCTTCCATATCGTTTCACTTCCTGTTCATATGATAATTATTTTTTAATTTATACATTATGTGGACATTTCATAATTATAATTTTATATAATTCAAGCCAATATATAGTATACATATTTGCTTACGTCACACTATATATTGAATTGCTTTTGATTTTTATATTAATATGAAAAATCCTCATATATAAATAGAGTTGCTAAGCATACACTCAGCAACCCCATATAAATACATCGAAATTAAACTCTTTCCATGTATTCTCCTGTTCTTGTATCTATTCTGATAACATCACCTTCATTAACGAACATAGGAACGCTAACTACTGCACCAGTTTCAACTGTAGCTGGTTTTAAAGCATTAGTTGTAGTATTTCCTTTTACTCCTGGTTCTGAGTGAGTTATTTGTAATTCAACAAAGTTTGGTGCTTCAACTGAGAAAGCTTCACCTTTGAAGAATTTAATAGTAGCAAACATGTTTTCCTTTAAGAATTTAATTGCGTCTTCAACCTTTTCTTGGTTTAAAGGAATTTGTTCAAATGTTTCTTGATCCATGAAGTAGTATAATTCACCATCATTGTAAAGATATTGCATTTCTTTTCTTTCAATTACAGCTTCTTGTAATTTTTCAGTTGGGTTGAATGTTCTATCTACAACTCCTCCAGAGATAACATTTCTTAATTTAGTTCTTACGAATGCTGCACCTTTACCTGGTTTAACATGTAAGAAATCTGTTACTGTAAACACTTGTCCATCAAGTTCAAAAGTAGTTCCTTTTCTTAAGTCTCCTGCTGATATCATAAAATATCCCTCCAAATTTATAAAATGATTACAATGCAAATTTTATACCTAAATATTTAGTATATACACTTACTCGTTGACATAACAATGATATTTTATCAAAAGACAATCATAAATGCAATTATTTATGATTACTTTCTACTAAAATTTTATATATTTATATTATTCATTGCCATACACATCTATTATAACACAATTTTCATTATTATTTTTATTTAAAATATAATTTTTAATTTCATATTTTTCTAATTTTTTCATTGCTTTCATAAGCTCATTTTTATTACCGCTTATTTTTATTTCAACAGACCATCTATCATTTTCTTTATTTGCACTTAATATTGTAGCATTATCTACATTATTTATTTCACTTGTTATTTGTGATAAATCTATATATCTATTTTTTATTGAATACTTATCTATTACTTCTGTCTTTTGTTTATTTTCAATATTTTCAGTTGTTTTCTTATTTAGATAAATCTGCAAAACACCAGTTGCTATTAGTATGAATATTATAATTAATTTAAATCTAACTTTCATTTATATTTACTCCTATCTTATATTTTTCATTTTCAATAGAAGTTATCTCTGAAATATCAAACAGATTCTTATCTTTTTCTTTTATCGAGTTTAAATCCTCTAAGTCTCTCAGCATAAATTCTCCATATCCATCACTTATATATACTTCTTCAAAATCTTCATCCCAAAACACATTTACCATATTGACCATTGAATTCCATTGAATTTTTATATTATTATATGTATATGATTCATCTTTATTAAACACTGGTCTTTCAGACTTTATAAAGTTAAAATTTTTAATATTACTTGGAAGAAAAATTAAATTTACTATTATCATAATATATATAAGTATATTATCTCTTTTGTTTTGTTTTTGATTAATTTTTAAGTAAAAACTATCAGGTATAAAATATTTATATTTTTTCATTTATCTTCTCCAAAATATTCATTTTTATTATCTCCATGTTTTTAAAATAATATTCATCATAAAAACACTTTTCATCAATTATAATTTTTCCTTGTAAGTTTTTTTCATTCAAATATTCATAAATATTATTTATATCACTAGACACAGCATTATCTATAAGATTGTTTTTAGCATATTCCATAAAATAATACTCATCATTAAACTTTATCAATACCATAAATTTTGTATATTTCTTTCTAATAAGTTTATTTAAAATATTTCCTATAAGAAACTGAAATGGAATTACTTCAAGATAATTGGATTTATAACAAAGATTTTCGACTTTCTTTTTTCCTTTTATTGAATACATATATATTATTTTTTCCTTCAGATTTATTTTATAATCGTGAAGTATCTCACTACTATTCGGAAAAATTTCCTGTATTTTATCTGAAATTAATTTATTAATTTTTAAAAATCTAAATTTTAATAGAACTCTTTCAATATATATTACTTCCCCTAATATTATTATCTTTAATTTTTTTGAAAGCATATTGTCTTCTAAAAAATCATTAAACCCATATTCATTTTTATCAAATATAAATGAATCTTCTTTTAGAAAAATAACATCTGTTTTCATTATATTCTCCTTTCATTTAAATGTTTTTAAGTTAATTAGAACCATATTCATTCGATGTATTTGTATCATAAAAATTCATTGTAGGTATAAGAACTATTTTGTCATTTTCTATTTTTCGTTTTAATTCTCTAATTCTCAGTGCATCATATTTCCCATATATTTTTAAAATCATTTTATCCTCTGACTTGATGTATATTAATTTATTTTCACCAATTTCTTTTTTAAAATCATTCTCAAACAATTCTAAATCTGCTTCACTAAAATCACTATCTTTTTTAATTTGATTTCCATATATATTGATTTCATCCATAAATTCATATATTATATTTTCTTCATTTAAGTCAACAGAATATATATCACTTTCTAAATATCCAATCTGTCTTATCTGAGTATTATTTCTAATAATATTAAACATAAGACAACTAAGCGTAATTATAAGCGATAATATTATCATTGTATTTATCATGACAAATCCTCTTTTTCTCAAAGGCAGCATATAAAATTCTCTCCATTTTCATCATAAATATTTAAATAAATAAGATTTTCTTTTTTAATCACCTTCATTTGTGACACATTATAAAGCAAGTTATTATAATTAAGAGTTTTTTGGCCTTTTGAATATGAAACTACAATATTTCCATTATAAACTCTTATAGTTTTTTTCATATTGCCTTCGTATATGTTTTTATGTAATTCCACATAATCTTCTCCTGTGATTATTTCATCTACAGCTCCTTCACTAACTATATCCTCTAAATTGACTTGAAAATTTCTATACTCATTTAATCTTATAGTTTTGTTTTTGACCTCTATATAAGACGCATATCCGGAAATAAACATGGTTATTCCTTCACCTAATATTATTGTAGAGAGAAAAATGTAAATAATGCTTTCAATCATTGTAAATGCCTTTTTTCTTCTAAATTTCATCCATCCACCAGCTTTTATAAAACTCATATTTTCTGTCTATATTAATCTTTTCTTTATTTATGTCTGTCTGTATTGTATAATAT
>NZ_CAKVKB010000064.1 GCF_934754915.1 uncultured Clostridium sp. | reverse complement strand
AGTCTATTTCTCCACATTTTATTTGTCTTTTCAGTATCATTATTTCCCTCAAAATCTTCATATCCTTTAAAAGGAGTATTGGGATTAAAATCAGGTTTATTAGACATTCCTAAAATTTCTCCAGTCTTTGGATCCATAACAAGTACTGAAGCTGCTTTTGCTTTATTTTCATCATAAACCTGCTGTGCTACTTTTTCAGCAAAAGCCTGAATATTTTCATCTATAGTCAATGTGACATCTTTTCCATTCTCAGGAGATGTAAACTTGGATATTGTATATGGATAATCTGTATTACTTTTTTCTAGTTCTGTTATTTTCATTCCTGGAATTCCAGCAAGATAAGAATTATATTGAAGTTCAACTCCAGTCAATCCAACTCCATCACTATTTGTACATCCAAGAACATGAGCTAAAAAATTATTATTAGGATAATATCTCTTTGTATCTGGTGATACCAGAACTCCTCTTATTTTCAATGCATTTACTTTATCTGCTTCTTCTTTGGTAATTCTTCTTATCAATGTAGCTGAACCTGCATCAGCACCACTTGGCAGCTTTGTTTCAAGTTTCTTTTTCACCTCGTCTTTTTCAAGTCCAAGTGATTCTGCTATGGCTGGAGCAATATCATCAGTAGTTATACCTTCTGTTTCACTTGGAAGAGGAATTCCAGCACTTTTTCTCTGTTCAATTTCCTGCTCTGTAAGAGTACTTAATTTAGCATGCAGATAAGTCCTTATTGAATTCAAGTCAAAATCTACTCTATACACATTAGCAGATACAGCTAATTCTTTTCTATTTCTGTCTAAAATCTTTCCTCTTATGGCATCTATTTTAACTTCACTCGTCCATTGTTCTTCTGCTCTCTTTGAATATATGGGACCCTTAATTATCATTACATAAGAAAGTCTTATAGTTAAAAGTGTAAAAACAAAAATTATTCCCACTAAAGCATATGACAGCTTTTTTCTCATTTTCCCCCTGTCTTTAAAGTTATTTTTTTTCACAGCCTTTTCCTCCATCCATCTTCATTATGCTTATCCAAAATAAATTTTTAACATATAATTGCAATCAATTCTAATAATCTGTAAATCATTTTGTACTATAATAATATTCTTCTCATTTCTTTTTATTCATGTTTAAAATTTAAAAGACTGAACCTCTGAAAAAAAAAAGCATAGACAAATAACATTAAAATTATTTGTCTATGCTTTCACTTTAATCTTTATAATCACTTTCTAATACAATATTTACAGATGTCCCTTTTGTAACCACTTCACCTGAAGATATATTTTGACTCTTTACAGTACCATCTCCTTGAAATGTTACTGGAATTCCCAGACTAGTCAATAAATTATAAGCTGATTCTTTTGTATATCCTATCACATCCGGCATAACCACATTATTTGAATCATCTGTTCCTCCAGATGTATATAATTTTATTGTAGTTCCTTCTTTTACACTATACCCTGGCAATGGATCCATAGCTTGTATTGTGTCTCCATTTCCTTCTATAATACACTGAATATTTGACTGTTTTAATGCATTTTCAGCATCAGCTTTTTTCATTCCTCTAATTTCTGGAACTACCACATCTTTAGAAATTTTGGTTATAGTATCTTCCGAAAATTGATTATTGAAATAATTAAATATATTAGTAAATAAATCATGAGCATATGGAACTGCAACCTGACCTGCATAGTAATTTCCTGTACTTGGTTCATCTACTGTTATCATGATTGTAACCTTAGGATCGTCTACAGGAGCCATTCCTACAAAGGAAGATATATATTTTCCTTCTATATACACTCCATTTTCCATCTTTTGGGCTGTTCCTGTCTTACCTCCTATATGGTAACCATCTATAAATGTTGCTGTCGCTGAACCTGCTGTAACAACCTTCTCAAGATAAGTTCGCAAAAGTGCAGTATTTTCAGAACTAGCAATCTCTCTTGTCACTGGATTAAAAGTTTCATCTACAATTTCAACTCCATTTTCATCGTCATGAGTAACTTCTTTCATAATATGAGGCTGTATCCATGTTCCTCCATTTGCTACTGCATTGAATGCTGCCATATACTGCATTGAATTTACTGTATTTGTATGGCCAAATGAAATAGTAGCAAGATCTGTAGGTGAAATCTTTTCAGGAATTTTTACAATTCCATCAGCTTCACCTTGAATATCTATTCCTGTAAGTTCTCCAAAACCAAATTTCTTGATATATTCATAAAACTTATCTTTTCCAATCATTGATCCTAATTTCATAAAACCAACATTACATGAATTCTGAATTATTTCTGGAAAAGTCTGAAGTCCATGACCACCTGTTTCCCAACAATTAATATCCCTGTTAGCTATATGAAGTTTTCCTCCACATTCAAATGTAGTATTTTCATTAACAATACCTTCTTCCATAGCTGAGAGAGCAGTTATAACCTTAAATATTGAGCCAGGTTCAAAAGAATCACTTACAAGCCTGTTTCTCCACATTTTATATATTTTATCACTTTCATTATCACCATCAAAATCTTCATATCCTTCATAAGGTGTATTTGGATTGAAATCAGGCTTATTTACCATTGCAAGTATTTCTCCAGTCTTTGGATCCATAACCATAACTGATGTAGCTTTAGCTTTATTGTCTTCATAAGCCTGCTGAGCTGCTTTTTCTGCAAATGATTGAATAGTTTCATCAATTGTCAAAGTTACATCCTTTCCATTTACTGGAGATGTAAATTCAGAATCACTATAAGGAAGATCATTGCTGTTCTTATCAAATTCTCCAATCTTAACACCTGGAATTCCTGAAAGATACGTATTATATTCTGATTCTATTCCAGTAAGTCCAGTACCATCATTTCCAACAACTCCAAGAACATGAGATAAGAAATTATTATTTGGATAATATCGTTTTGTATCTTTTGAAACAACAATACCTCTTATTTTCAAATTTTTCACCTTATCAGCATCATCTTTTTCTATTCTTCTTATAAGAGTTGCAGATCCTGCTGGAAGACCACTGTCCAACTTTGTTTCAAGCTTTTCAAGTACAGTTTCTGTCTTCATTCCCAGGGCATCCGCTATTACAGGCGCAATATCTTTTTCTGTAATTCCAGAATCACCTACAGGAACCGGTATTCCAACACTTTTTCTTTGCTCTATTTCTGCCTGTGAAAGTTCATCTGCTTTTTTTTCAAGATAATTTCTTATAGTAGTAAGGTCTAAATCCACCCTATAAACATTTGCTGATACAGCAAGTTCTTTTCCATTTCTATCTAATATTTTTCCTCTTACTGCATCAATTTTAACTTCACTTGTCCATTGTTCTTCTGCCATTCCTGCATACTCAGGCCCTTTTATAATCATTATATATGATAATCTTCCGATTAAAATTATAAACAGTATTGTAACAGCTATACCTGTATACCATGTTTTTTTCTTCATTTTCTGCCTATCTTTAAAAGTTCTTTTTTTCATAGTCAGTTCCCCCACTATTTTCTCTGGTAAATACTTAAGACTCAGATGAATGCACAACCCATCTGAGCCTTATAAAATATCAAATCTCATCTATAAAAAATATAATTGCATTTGTTTTAAAATAAATATATTATCGTTATTTAAAAAACTTATCAAAAAAATCAAAAATTCTATTTCTATTTTTATTTTCTTTATCATTATCAACTGTTACATCTTCAAAATAATTTTCTGAAAAATCTATTTTTACTACATCCTCACTATTAGGCACATACATTCCAAGTGTACTGCCGGCATTCTCTTCTATATTTCCTAATGAAGAATATTTTAGCACTTTTACCCTTAAAGCTTCATTTTCTTCATTGATAAAACTTATCTGCCTTTCTAATGCTGTTACTTCTTTCTGAATCCTATACACTTTGCTATCCCCTGCTATAGTAATACAGCCTAACCCAAGAATAACCATAACCATAGTAAACATGTATTTTCTATCGTTTTGTTTTTCAAGATTCTTAAATTTTCTTTTTCTATCATCTTTCTTTTTTCTTTTCTGTTCTTCATTTATCTTGGGTTTCCGTATAGTAGTCTTTTTTACAGGTTTAACAACAGTATTTCCCCTTATTCCATAACCGTACTCTCCTCGTGGCATTTTTTTCACATCCCTACTCATTTATATACACATTTAACTTTAAATCTTCTCAACAACCCTTACTCTTGCACTTCTGCTTCTTGGATTTTTTTCAATTTCTTCTTTTGTAGGTACAATTCCCTTTCTGCTTAAAACTTTAACCAGTGGTTTCTTTCCACACACACATATTGGAAATTCTTTAGGACATGTACATGGATTCTCAAGTTCTCTAAATTTTAGTTTTACAATTCTGTCTTCTAAAGAATGGAAAGTTATTATTGCCATTCTTCCTCCTGAATTTAACCTATTTATTCCATCTTCTATAGTCTTATTTAATATCTTAAGTTCTGAATTAACCTCTATTCTTATGGCCTGAAAAGTCCTCTTCGCTGGATGAGGTCCATCTCGTCTCGCTTTTGCTGGTATAGCAGCTTTTATTATTTCTACAAGTTCAAATGTAGTTTCAATCGGTTTCTCAGTTCTTTTATTGACTATAAAATTTGCAATTCTCTTTGCAAATTTTTCTTCTCCATAATCTTTTATTATTTTATAAAGTTCTTCTTCACTATACTCATTTATAATATTGTATGCAGAGAAATCATTATCTCTATTCATTCTCATATCTAAAGGTGCATCCTGCATATAACTGAAACCTCTTTCAGCATTATCAAGCTGATATGATGAAACCCCTAAATCCATCAATATACCATCAACTTTTTCTATTCCAAGGTCATCTAATATGCTGTCTATATTATAAAAATTACTGTGAACATACTTCACATTGTCATAATCTTTTAACCGTTCTTTTGCTGCACTTAAGGCATCAGTATCCTGATCAATTCCTATGAGCAGTCCTTCTTTTGATAAATGTTTTAATATATATGATGAATGCCCTGCACCGCCTAATGTACAGTCAACATATATTCCATTTTCCTTAATATCTAATCCATCAATGCATTCATTTAAAAGCACTGATACATGTTTAAAATCCATAATAAAAACTCCTTATATTCCTTTATCATTCACTTTTCAGCAATTGAAATCAACTTTCAGGTTATTGTAATCCCACATTATAAACTTCAGATAACACCCCAATAATACTATGCCCTTTTAATCTTTGAGTATTCCTTTGTAATTTTTGTGGAATAAATATTACAACTTCTGAGAAAAAGAATTCGACAAAGTTTTTAAATTTATCCTTCTGTAAATTTCATTTTAAAACAAATCATTTTTATACCACTTTAATTTGTCCATTACATACTATTCTATAAATTTAACACATTTCCTTCTATTTATCAAAAAAAATTATATTTTTTTATTCAATATCTAAAATTTCCAGATCATATAGTATGTTGCATGATGTAAGAAGTATGAAAATTACAACAAACCAAACTGGTCCATCACATGGTGATTTAATAGAGTCTGAAGCTGCCTTATATATAAAATAGTAATACATCAGATAATCCAGAATAAATACACTATTGATAAGTAATTTTTTCTTGTTCTTTTTTTTGTATGAATCATACATAAGATATATTGTATATCCATTTTTCCATATAACAAGCGCTGTCACAAGAATTATCATAACCAAATCCATTTTCATTCCCCTTATAATTAATACCTAATTACTATATATATACATGCCTTTCAATAATAAAACTACACTAAAATTAAAGATTTTTTAAAATCTTTACTCCTGATATACAATGATTTATATACATTGCAATTATCCTTTTACATTTGAAACTTTAATTTTACATATATAACATAAATTGGGGATATAATTTTAATCTTGCATTATTTAATAAACTTTCACAAAATGAACAAAACTGAAATCATAGAATAAGAATCAGTTTTGCCATTCTATAATTTCAGTTTTCAAATTAATTTTTATCTACATAGATACCAAAAGACATTTATGTAAAATGAAATCTATTTCCCTCTTTAATTTTAACAAAGTATCATAATCAGTTTCTTCAACCATTTCTTCACTTTCTTCTTCACTGAATTCCTCTGAAAGTTCATCAAACAGTGCCATTATTTCTCTTCTATTTGTTTCCTTAAATTCATCAATATATTTTCTTACTGCCTTTTCCACATCCTTAGCCCAATTATCAATAGCTTCCATAGATATCTCATTTATCTTGCTCTGCCATGTAAGGGCATCATAGAGATAAATTATAGAATCTGTAAATATACTTAAATATCTTGTGATTCCTTTCAATGATGTAGCTCTTATTACTTTCATAAGCTTTGCCAGACCATTAACATGTCTATCATATTCTGCACTACTATTATCTAGCCTCTTGAAATTTTTTTCAGATGAACTTGAATTGCTCTTCTTTTTATCTTCTATATTTCTAAACATTTCTCCAGCAGCCTGCTTCATTGCATCTCCAATATGTTTTTTCAGTATTCCTTCCATAACATCACTATAACATGGAATATTTACTTTTACTTTATCTTCAAGAACTTTTGCTGTCTTATTCAATGTTTCCTGTATTGCCTTATCAAGAAGAATTATTTCATCTTCTATATAACTTAATACCTCTTCTGTCTTTTCACTCGTAAGTTTAGGTACATAATAATGCTGCATAAATGAATATGTTTCTTCTCTCTTAGTCCACTTAGTTTCATCTTCTATGTATTTGCTTACATCTTCTTTTATATTTGCAGCAGCTTTATCTATAAGCTTCATTGATTTAACTTTTGTTTTAGTAAATCCTCTTTCAAGAATTCCAGTTATTTCTTCCCTGCATTCATAAAACTCTTTTGTAAGTTTTTTTCTTTCATCTAAATCATTCTTTACTGATTCAATAGATGCAATCTTTGAATTTACTTTTATTTCACATTCTCCCAAAACATAATCCTGATAATTTTTCAATGCTTCTCCAAGTTCTTCAACTTTTTTAGGGTCATTTACTCTTTCATATATGTAATTCCAAAGTATTTCTCCATTAGGATTTTTTTCACTGCTGCTTTCAATGAGAAATGTCTTCACATCTTTATGTATACATTCATTTACATTTTCTCTTATTTCAATTATTCTCTTATTGTTTTCTTCTATATCTTTAGGACACATATTTACAGCAAGAATAACTTCTACATTATCTGAAATTATTTCTCCTACATATTTAAGGAATTGGTAATCATCATCATTAAGTCCTACTCTATATGAAACTACATATACTATAAAATCTCCCTCAGGAATAAAGTTTTTCAATACATCTTCATGATAATCAACAAGTGAACCATAACCTGGTGTATCAAAAATTCTTAATCCATCATATTTCTTGTTTTTGCTTCTTCCTGTATATCTTAGTCTGTGTATATCAGATGAAGGTTTAACAACTAATTTATCAAATTCTTCTTTTTCTATTTCAGTTACGCTTCCATCTCTTCCTACTTTGCTCCATACATCTTCTTCATCAGAAATCACAGCTTCTGCCACAACACCTGTTGTAGGTTTTACACTTTCAATCATTATTTTCTTTTCAAGAATACTATTTATCAAAGCACTCTTTCCTGAACTTGTTTCACCAAGCATTACAACATAATGAGATGGATTGACAATTCTTTCTTTTACTAATGAATTTTTATCTATAATATCTTTTACTCCTAGTGTTTCCACTATTGAATCAATTTTTTCCTGTCTTCTTATACAGTTATTGAAAATGTTCATATTATATTCTCTCCCTCTTTAAACTAAAACATATCATACAGCGCAATTTACTGACTATAATAATATATATTGCAACATCAAAATTACATTCAAAATTTGCATCATATTTCACTGTACATTATTAATTGTAACATATATATTATGCTAAATTATTTTTTAAATTGTTTAAAATTTTCAAATCTTCTTCAAATAAAAGAGTATGTTTTTCATCATATTCTTTATTATACTGATTTTCTATATTAGACATATCTTCTTTAAAAGTTTTTTCAATCTGCTTTCTTATCTTTTTAATTGAATCATCAACTTCTTCCTGCTTTGCCCTTAAATCATCTATTATTTCTTCTTTAAGATAATTTTCAAGATCTTCAATCATGGGCTCAAGATCTTTTATTGTATAATCAGCTCTTGTATGAAGAATACCCTTTCTTATGTTTTCTCCAATTATTGAAAATACAAACCCTATTCCCATTCCAACAAGGATTCCAAGAGGTCCTCCAAGACTACTTATAGCTCCTACAGTCCCAATAAGTCCTGAACTTACTCCAAGAATTGATGGAAGTGATTTTTCAAATTTAACGCTGCTCTTTTTATTAAAAAAAGAAATATTTTCATATGTTCCATCAAATCCTTTGATAGTTACATACTGAAGCTTTCCATTAAGATTTTTCACAAAATCACTTGTTATATTTAACACGTCTTCCATAATATCATTTATAGCTTTGTCAGACAATTCTTTATATATAGAACTCAACAGTTCTCCATCTACTATCCCTTTATTTACTATTCTTTTTAGGTTTCTTCTTAATTCATCCATATTATATTCTATAATTTCTGAAACCTCTTCTATTATATTATCCATTTTATCATAAGAATAACTTCTTATATTCTTAAAATATTCTTTATTTTCACGCAAAATATCTTGTATCTTAGTTATCTTTCGTATTTTGTTTAATTCATTTTCGCTTGTTTTAGTCATAGAAACTGAAATACATTCTTTAATTTTCATTTCTATACTATTTAGCACTTGATCAATTTTATTTTCAAGAGTGTTCATAAGAGAAATATTGTATTCTTTTGAAATATTCTTTATCTCTTCTAAAACAGGCTCTATACCTGATTTCTTATACAATTCACAATCATGTGTAAATTTTCCTTTTACAGCTTCATATACATTGACTATATTTACTTTTATAGCTCTGCTTTCATTATACGAATTGCTTATTCCATTAAGAACACCTTCATTATGTTCCTTTGCATCTTCTGCATCTTCCAAAGTCTCATCAGTCCATTTATTTTGAACAAAAATTGTATTTGAAAGTTTAGGCCATAACGCATTTATAAAATTTTTTTCTGTCCTTGTTATAGGGGGATTTGTTCTTATCATAAAAATTCCTGCAACAAGTTTATTTACATAATCAATTGTTGTTTTTTGATTTTCAGGAGTCAAGCTTCCAACCCCAGGAAGGTCTATAAGAACAATATTATCCTTCACTATCTGACTGTTATTATATAAAATTATTTTCGTAACTCCCATTTCATTGGCTGGATTATAATCATTATGTACATATTTTTCCAATTCTTCTATTTTTATTGTCTGTTTTGGTTTTCCCAAAAAATAAACTTCTGCTTCATGAACATTCTCTCCATAATGAACTTCAACTGGCACACATGTAGTTTCATCTACATCTGTTGGAAGTACATTTTCATTCATAAGTATAGAATTTAAAAAACTGCTTTTACCAGCACCTTGTATTCCCAAGACTGGCACTAATATTTCTTTTTTATTCAAATTTTCTTTAAAATGTTTAAAATATTCTCTATAATCAAATTCAGTATTTTCATTCATATATTTTTTCAATAATTCATTAAATCTTGAATCATCAATAATATCAATATAAGTCATTTCTTTCTCTCCTCTTTTTATAAAAAGCTAGTTTTTCTTCCTTCCAAAAAGTTTTGAAAAGAATGATCTATTTCCCCATTCAACTTCTTCTTGTAGACTTTGAATTTTTTCATTAAGTTCTTTTTCATATCCATGAATTATTTTTATAAGCAGCTCTTTTTCATCTATTTTTTCACTTAATCCTTTAAATTTTTCATTTATAAGCTGCTTATTACTGAAAAAATTACTTTCCATTTCTTTTTCAAACTTCTGAAGCTCTTCTTCTAACTCTTCTGTACTGATTTTATCTATTTTTTCTAAAACTTCATTTTTATTTTTAGCAGCATCTTTTACTACCTTTATTCCTAAAATAGCCAGTTTATCTTCAAGCTGTTCAAATGTTATGTTCTCTATTTTTGAATCTATACTCTTAAGTTCTTCTTTAATATCATTGTCAGATAACTCCAATTTTTCTTTTATATTTTGTGTGTCTTCCATCAGCCTGTGGAGATTTTCATTAAATAATTTATTATGTTCTATCATCATTTTGCTCTGTTCGCTTATTACTTTTACTATTGAAGATTCTATTGTAGTCTCAATGCCTTTTGTTATAGAATCTATATTATTATTGAGGCTTTCTATAACATCATGGAAATCTTCATTATCATCAACAAATTCTTCAATTTCCTTCTTTATATCATTTATTTTCTTTTCAATTGGCTTTATCTTTTCAAGAACTTCTGCTGTCATATTCTTAGATACCCTAAACAAAGAATCTGCCATATCTGACTGAAGCTCACCCATCATATTTTTTGTCATTTCATCACATTGTATTAATATTGATTTATCTTCCATGATTTTCCTCCATATTTTGTCCATTTTCTAAGAAAAAATGTAGTATATCTTCTATCATTTCTTTTTCTTCGCTTCCATGTGCCATTAAATTTTCCATAGTTTTTTCTTTTATATTCTTGTATGTACTTAAAATGAAATCATCCTTTTTCTGGCATTCTATAAGTGTCATATTATATATTGGATTTTTCGCATTTATAAGAATTTTTCCTACCTTATTCTGCCCAAACTTATTTATAATGTTTTTCTTTAATATACTTACTTCATTTAAAAGTTCCTTAATATTTTGTCCAATAATAAATTCTTTATAAGAATCTATGACAAGATTCATTTTCACTTCATTATATTCCAAAAATTCCTTTAAATTTATATTTTTTAATATATATTTTTCTGAATTTGCAATCTGTATTCCATTAAATATGAGATACAGATTAAACTTTCCACCATATATGCTTTTCAATTTTTCATAAAGCTTCAACTTATTCACATTGTCTTCATATATAACAACTATATCAGAATGTTTAAAAATTCCAGTTTCTTTTAATTCTCTAAGCATATCCTTTGACATATATATTCCATGCATTCTTGAAATAAATTTTGAAGCTGTGTCCACATCCCAAGTCCAATACACTTCAATACATTTTCCGTTCAAATTTCTGCTCACTTCATCATGCATATAACGTCCTACTAGAAGATAATTTTTTTCACATATATTACTTATTATTTTATAAATATTATAACTTTTTTTACTTAATTGGATTTCTGTTATCTTAAATTCTTTATTATCATCAATAGAATTATATTTTCTAGCTTTATTCATAAGAGCAGCTTCTTCAAGTTCTTCTGCTGTAGGATTTTTTCTCAGCATGAGTTCATCTCTTATTTTCTCAAGTCTTAATGAAATATCTTCAATATTAGATATTTCTATATTTTGATTTTTCTTTTCTGCAAATTCCTTTTCTCTTTTGCTCACTTCATTGTAGAATAAATTTATTGATCTTGTATACTGTTTTGTCCATTCTGTAAGTATATTCACATATTTTACTCTATTGACATCACATACATTTTCAAGTTTCTTTATTGTAGCCGTTTTGTCAATAATCTTTTCATCAAGGACTTTCTCTTCATATCCCCAATTTTTATCAAATACATTTGATAAAAACCTCTTTCCCCTATTCAAAACTCCTTGTTTTTTTATTTTTTCAGTTTTCTCATGATATTTATGCATTACTTCTACACTTTCATAATTCATATTGGGAAGTGCATAACTGTATATAATGTCCATATTCAATTTCTTATACAATTCATTTTTCTTATATTCACATGCTTTTACTGTTAAGAGTATTTCTTCTTCTATATCTTCATTTGCTTTATTTATCTTGTTTATTATTTTCTTATATGAATTCAAATTATAATCATCAGAATTCTTTATGCTGTCTATACACTCATAAATCATTCCATCAATACTTTCTATTTTAAATGTAACTTCATCCTTTAACCTTTTAAAATTTCTAAAAGCAGCGTCAATATCATCCTTAGTAACATTTTCAATATTAGCTGCAGATTTTCCACTACTTTCATCTATTATTTTATGATCTGTCTTTATTATACTGTCTATTTTGCTTATAAGACTTATTCCCCTCTGTCTGTTTATCTTAGGCGTCAGTTTATTAACACATCTTTTTACACTTTCTATAAATTCCTCAAAATTTGATTTTTCATATAATTCCTCATTTTTTTGAATAATTGCCTTGAGTGCATTTAAAGCCGATATCTGCACTATTTCAAAATCATTATAAGATCCGCTTAGATTTTGTTCATTACTCTCTTTTTCCAAGCCTTTTCCTTTACATACAGCACTCCTTAATAACTTTTCCCCTCTTCGTTTGTGTTTTTTTAATATTTCAATTTTACTTTCCTCTACAATTCCGTTTTTCCCTATTTTCTCCTCAACAGAATCTATCATATTTTGTACAAGTATTATTTCTTTTCCTCTTCTATGTACAATCCTCATCTTTTCTGAATTTATTTCATCACTATTAGCTTTCACTGTAGTTAAAAATAAACATATATCTATTGTAGGAAGCAGGATCTCCATAGTAACCCTTTCATGTATTTCAAGATTATATGCATCAAGTCCAGGACTGTCAATAATATGTATATTATCAGGAAGAAGAAATGCTGGCGTTGTTATATCAATTTGTGCAACATCAAATTTATTATCAGGATTCTGACTTTCATCACAATATTGCCCTATATTTTTTTTATTAAGTTCTTCACCTTTAAGGTATATTGTTTCTCTATCATTAAAATATATAGTAGCTTTTCTTTCATTTCCTTTTGAACATGTTATTATTATGCTGGAACTTGGTTTTATTGCAACAGGAAGAAGTTTTTCCTGAAGCAATGCATTTACAAGAGTAGATTTTCCACTGCTTGTTATCCCCATTATAGCAACACGTACTATGTTCTTTTTTATAAAATCAGCCTTTTCATTCAGCCAGATAACATCATTAAAATATCTTTCTTTTGCATACTCGTCTTTTTGCAGAACTTCTGATATATCATTTATTATATCTAAAATATAATTGTCTTTCTCCATAAGTCATCTCCATACAATACTATTCTCCATCATTAATTCTATATTAACATAATAAATACTATTAATCTAATTCTATTTATATTTCATATATGTAATAAATTATTAAAATCTCATCCAAATTCTATATTATATATACAAAAATTTCAAATAAATTTAATCTTGCATCTCTCATTGCTGATTATCCATCATGTATTATTGATTGTAACATGTATAATGAGGCAAAAAAATGCTTTGAAAATATATCATCTGTGACCAATATAATTTCTTCTCCTGCTGATTTTATATATTGATATGGCATTCCAACAATATCTCCAGCTGCAAAGCATCCTTTAATATTAGTCCTCATTAATCTATCAACTTCTACATGATTATCAACTATCTTCAATCCAGGAACAAGCTGTCCTGGAGACACACTTTCTCTTAAAATAAAAATTCCATCTGTTTCTATTTCTCTATTTTTAAGTATCAGCTTCTTTACATTTGTTTCACCTTCAATTTTCAAGGGAATATCTTTAATTACTTCAATTTTTTCATCAACATTTACTTCGCCATCATACATTGGTATGTAATAAACTTTTTCTGCAATAGAGCTTACAAAATCAGCTTCACTTTCCTCTTTCTTATTATATGCAATAATTGAAACTGTCTTACTTTTATAAAGAGGCGCATCGCATGTAGCACAATACCCTACACCTTTTCCCAAAAACTTTTCTTCTCCTTCAAAAGGTTTTCCAAAATTAACTCCAGTGGCTAAAATAACTGTTAAAGCTTCGTACATTTTTTCATTTGCAGCTAGTGCAAAATAATCTCCCATTGAATATATGTTATTTATTCTTTCATTTGTTATATTTATTTCCATTGATTTCATATGAGCTTCAAATTGTTTTTTTATTTCTACTCCACTCATTCCATAAAACCCTAAATAATTATTTATTTGCTTAGCCTTTATAAGTTTTCCACTAAAATCATCATTTCCAAAAATAATAAATTTCTTTTTTCTTATTTTAGCATTTAAAGCAGCTTCTAATCCTGCTGGCCCACTTCCTATAATTGCTATATCATATCTTTCATTCATAGAAAAATCCTCCCAAATAAATTAAACTTATCAAAATTTAATTATCCATTTCTGTATTCATAGTATATGCTAATATAATAAATTTCACAATCTTAATTTAGAAATATTTCTGTCTATATTGAAATCAAAAAATTAAAGGGATATGCTGCATAAAATATCTAAAGCATTTATTCAGTACCATATTAAAATACCAAATATGGCAGAATTTAATCTTTCTACAGCATTTCCCTTCTTACTGAAATATATATAGTATATATCTTTAGTATATGTAAGATATACAGGATCATATAATATTTTAAAATCTTATGTCCATTGTAATCGGCCTTATTCCCATTCAATAGTGAGAATTTCCAGTTCTCCTTCTTTTAAAGAAACTTTATATCCATTTGATATAAGCCACACTGCTAAATCTGTAACCATATTTTTTCTCAATTCATCACGTTTGCTTACAGCAAAAACAGCTGACACCTTGTTCATTCCTGCTTGCTTTCCCTGTTCAATATTTCTAAGTATTATATTCTTATTCTCATTGAGTTTCTCTTCATACTCAGTCACAATATCTCCTCCTTATTATTAATCATCATCTGACAATAGTAATTTATCTAAAACATCATCAGTCAACATTGTATTAATATAATTTTATGAGATATGTTTATGTTTTATTACTATACTTTCAACAACTTGTCTTCTATCTGCTAATTCTGCTCACAAAGATCATTAAACATAATATTGTAATAACTGAAAAAAATACGATTCTAAACTTATCAATTTCCAGCAGATCTAAAAATTTTTTCCAAATACTTTTCTTTTCATTCATCATTATTACCTCTGAATTATATACTTACTATTCTGAATTATATGATAATATATATGTCGCAAGATTAAAATTACATTTAAAATTTATCTCATACATATAAAAATTTCATCCTTCATTGCACATTGTCAATTGAAATACATATTTCTTAAGAAATTATATCATATTTTTATAAATCTTTACATTCAGATTTAAGACTTATACCTCTATGTTCTACTGCTGTTGAAAATACAATTTGAGTTTCTGTATTTCCATATTTCTGCAATTCTCCAATAAATGCATCTAATTCAAGTGTAGTATGATATGCGACCTTTATAAGCATAGAATATTTTCCAGTTACACAGTTACACTCTAAAACATTTGGACACGATTCTATAAATGGATAAAATTCCACCTTTTGTTTGGGAGACATTTCAAGATTGATGAAAGCTTTTATATTATATCCTAATTTTAAAGGATCCAGTTGTGCTGAATAACCCGTTATCACTCCAGCTTCCTCCAGCTTTTCAATACGTGCAGAAACTGCTGGTGTTGATAAAAACACTTCTTCTGCAAGATGTTTTAAAGGATATCTAGCATTTTTCTGTAGAAGTTCTATAATTTTGTAATCAATTTTATCCATATTTATAACCTCTTTTTCTATAAATTATTTAAATAAAAAAGAGCATACCAAATAATCTCAAATTATTGATACGCTCCTTTACGTTCATAACCACATTTATATTTTAAAGTTTATCATGGAATTTTACAATAGTTTTTTTAGTTTTTGATTAAAAATTTTAACTTCATTCTTGCCTTTATAAAATTTTATTAATATTTTCAATTCGTTCTTTCATCCTCAATATTATTCCACTTAAAATATTATATGTCACTCCGCTTGTCTTATGTGCATTATTAACAAGTCTCCCTTGAATATCAATAAATAATGCAAGTTCATCACTTATAGTTGTGAGGTTATATCTTAAATATTCTTTTGGAGTCTTAGCTTTTGGCACAAATATCTTATTGCAAAACTCATTGATTAAAAATGATATATTATCATATGTTCTAAAATCTATCTCCTCTACTTCTGAATTTACAAGTTGTGATTTTATATTTTTATAATAATCTATCATTTTAATAGATTCCTTTTGAAAAACTTTTCCTAATATATTTATAGTGGGGAGACTTTTATTTTCATTTATCATCTCATTTATTACAGCAATTCTTTTTTCTTCTATATTTATAGTTTTATCTACAATATCTATTATTGTATATGACATAAATCTCCCTCCTAATATACCAATTATTATCTATCTAGTATTATTATATTATACTTTCAAATTTATTTCCATAATGATTAAACATTTTTCGTCAGAATTTTATCGTTTGTAGGAGATAAATATTCATATATGTTTTGCTTTATTTCATACCCTAATGGAAGTCTCCTTTTTAAATTATTTATAATATTTGAAAAATTTATTCCTGTAGCATAATATCTCTTATCATTTTTATCAATTAATATTGTATTTTTATATAGATTTTTCTGTCTTTCAATTCTTAATATAGCTTTTTCCGTATATTCTCTATTGTTCTCTATAAGCGGAAGCAATATTCTTACATCTAAAACATATTCTATCAATTCGTTATCTTTAAGATAGAAATTCTTCTTAACTTCATAATTTTCATCACAATAAAAATCAAAATCATAGTTATTGCTATAAAATTCAAATCCTCTCACTTTAAGAATTATATTATCTTTTTCAAAATAAACATAGCATTTATCGCACCCAAGATTATCACTATAAATTGCAGAATATTTTAAATTCATAATTTAATCATCTCCTATTTTCTCTCATACCCTTATAATATTTTGAATTGAAGCATCACTATATTATAATAACACACTTATTCCATTTTATGTAATTTTTTTGTTGTTGTAATTATAATTGTTGAAAATTTCATAAACATTTCAGCAAATTCTTTTTAATCCATTTCTGTATAAAAACAATCATTCATAAATTTTCCTAATATCTTTCAATATGACAGTACCTTTTTCAGCAATTTATAAAAACTTCATCATTTCAAGTTAAAATTATTTTGTACTATTTAAAAAAACATTCAAAAATTCCTAAATAACTTGAATTCTTCAAAACATAAAAAAGCATCTATAAACAGCCTTTAAAAAATTTTCTGTTTATAGATGCTTATACTATTTTTTTAATATTTTTTTAAATTTATGATTGTGTACTTACTTTTACATCAGAATCTGTATTATCTCCAAATAATTTCTTAAAGCATGATACTGCAACCATGAATCCAAGTGCTATCAATAATATTGCAAATATCAATTGTAATCCATCAGTCAAGAATACAAATTCTCCAGTAGAAAATTTTCTAAATATTTTAACTAATGCCTGAACTAATGCAGTAAATGTTACACATAACATCATTACCATTGGTCCCCAAAGCATAAAGCCTTTTCTGTTTGTTGTTTTTAAGAACACTGCAAGTGCAATAAGAACTAGGGCTGAAAGTAACTGATTTGCAGCTCCAAATAATGGCCATACATTATTATATCCGCCAAGTGATAAAAGTGCACCTACAGCTAAAGTAAGTATAGTTGAAAAATACTTATTAGTCATAAGTTTTGTAAATGACGACATTTCTGTATCACTATCTAAAGTGTCAGTCATAAAGAATTCTTGGAAAGACATACGTCCTATTCTTGCAACTGAATCTAATGATGTTAATGCTAATGCAGAAACACACATTGTCATTATGCATGTTGCAACATATTCTGGTATTCCAAGTAATGATAAGAACCCTGCTACATTACCAGCAAATATTGAAAATGGAGTTCCTTTTGGCATTACTCCTCCTTTTGCTGCATATCCAACAACAACTAATGCAACTACTCCAAGTAATGATTCAATAAGCATAGCTCCAAAACCTATTGGAAGCATATCTTTTTCATTTTTAACTTGTTTTGAAGAAGTTTCTGATGAAACAAGACTATGAAATCCAGAAACTGCACCACATGCTATTGTTACAAATAATGTAGGGAAAATCATATTTCCATTAACCTGTACTCCAGAGAATGCTGGAAGATTCATAGCTGGTTTTGCAACTACTATTCCAATTACAGCTCCAATTATCATTCCTAACAATAAGAATGTACTTAAATAATCTCTAGGCTGCATCAAAAGCCACATTGGCATTATTGCTGCCAAGAAAAGATATACGAATACAATTGCAAGCCATTCACCTTTTCCTAAGAATATAGGGCATGCAATTCCTGCAGCAAGCATTGCAATTAAAAGAACAACTCCAATTACAAACTGAAGCTTCTGGCTTGGTTGTTTATGCTTTATAAATACACCAAATACCATTGCTACAACTATAAACAACATTGATATAGATGCTGCTGCTGCATTAGGTGCAACTTTTGCGCCTTCTGCATTAAATCCATTAAATGTATTTGCAACCATATCTGCAAATGCTGCAATAACTAATAATGAGAAAATCCATGCAAATAAGAAAAATAACTTTCTTCCTGCTTTACCAATATACTTTTCAATAATTGCTCCAATTGATTTTCCTTCATTTTTTACAGATGCATATAAAGCACCGAAATCATGTACTGCTCCAAAGAAGATACCACCAATTAATATCCATAATAATACCGGAACCCATCCAAAAACTGCCGCTAATATTGGTCCTGTTACAGGTCCTGCACCTGCTATTGATGAAAATTGATGTGAAAATACTACACCCATAGGTGTTGGAATAAAGTCTTCACCATCTTCCTTTGTATATGCCGGTGTTTTTGCTTTTGGGTCAATTCCCCATGTGTTAGCTAACCATCTGCCGTATATTAAATATGCAGCCCCTAAAACAACGATAGCTAGTCCAACGATTAATAAACCGTTCATTCTATTCATCTCCTATAATTTAAATAAAAAATATTGCATAATTAGAAGTTTCCCCTCTCCACTTGCTAATTATGGCTTCTTATAATGACAAGTAAATATTATCACTCAATTATCTAATTGTCAAATTTAGCAGGTGTTTTTTCTTTTTTTATTACGTTTACATAACTTTTTTTATGATATTTTTATTTTTTCTCCATATAAAATTACTTTTCTATAAATTACACACATATATTTATCATTTTAATAATATTTTGAAAAGTATTTATTTAATGGTATAATGTGTAATATGTACCATTGTAAACAATGCCATTATAGGAGTTAATCTTTATGAACAAAGAAACAGAAAATAAAATAATATCCTGCTGCAAGAAATATAGCATGGACTGTGATAATCTTGAAATAATTCCTGTTGATGATAATTATGTAGCAAAAGACTCAAAAGTAAGGGTTTTATTTGATAAAAATGGAAAGGCAATTTCCCTTCCTATGAATTATGCTTATGGAAAAAACACAGTAAGCGCATAATAAAATAGTATATTGATATATAAAATCCGCTGAGCTATCATAGTTATGATGATCAGCGGATTTT
>NZ_CAKVKB010000063.1 GCF_934754915.1 uncultured Clostridium sp. | reverse complement strand
CAATAAAGAGGCTGTTACACAAAGATCAAGTTATACAATATATAGTATTAAAAGACTTATTTAATATGCTATATAAAGCGTTTGAATTTCTTAATGCTGCAGCCCCATCAGAATACAAAAAAATCTCAATACAAGCAATTTTTGCATCGAGATTTCATTCATTATTTTAAAACTCTCATAACATTTTCAACAGTTTTCTCCAAATTATGAGCTCCATTTTTTAAAGCATTATCTAATGATTCAACACCTCTCATTATGCTGAACAATGCAATTATGCCTTCATCGAATAAATTATCAGCATCATCAGAAACCTTTCCTCCAAAAGCAATTACAGGTACTCCATGTTTTTTTGCTGTCTTAGATACTCCAACAGGAGTTTTTCCAAAAATAGTCTGACCATCAATTGAACCTTCTCCAGTAAATACATAATCAGCACCCTGAATTTTTTCTTCCAGATTAGTATATTTTATTACAAGTTCTATACCACTTTTTAGATTTGCATTTAAAAAAGCAAGAAGTGCTCCTCCAAGGCCTCCAGCTGCACCTGCACCAGGCACATCCGCAATCTCAACATTTAATGTCTCTTTTATTTTTTCTGCAAAATGTCTTAGATTTTTATCAAGAAATTCCACCATTTCTGAATCTGCACCTTTTTGTGGTCCAAATATATATGAAGCTCCATCAGGTCCTACAAATGGATTTGTAACATCACATGCAACTTCAAAACTCACATCTTTGATACCTTCATAAATATGTGAAACATCAATTTTTTCTATTTTATTTAATTCTCCTCCTCCAAAAGGAATTTCATTATTATTTTTATCTAAAAGCTTTACTCCTAATGCCTGAAGCATACCACATCCACCATCATTAGTAGCACTTCCTCCTATTCCAATTACTATGTGCTTTATACCATTATCAATTGCATGTTTTATGAGTTCTCCAGTTCCATATGTAGTTGTTATCAAAGGATTTCTTTCTTCTCTTTTTATAAGTTCTATACCACTTGCTTTTGCCATTTCAATTACTGCAGTTTTTTTATCTCCTAATATTCCATAGAAAGCTTTAATTTTTTTTCCTAATGGATTTAAAACTTCAGTTTCAACAAATGTTCCAGATGTAGAATTTACTAAAGCCTCTACAGTTCCTTCTCCTCCATCCGCCATTGGAACTTTAATTACTTCGGCGTTATTTTTTATTTTCTTTATTGCTTTTTCCATAACATTACATGCTTCAATTGATGTCATGCTTTCTTTAAAAGAATCAGTTGCTAATACAAATTTCATCAATGACCACTCCATCACTTTTATTAATTTTAAGCATAATACTCATCATAAAATTTGATCTTATGGTAAGTATTATGAGTTTCTATTTTGTCTTTTTTATAATATAAATCCAAATATTATTGTTGATATTATTGTTATAGATAAACCAACCATAGCTTCAAAAGGTATAAGTTTCAATCTTTCATTCATATTAATATTAATACTTCCCCCGGTAGAATGAAAGAAACTTCCATGAGGTAGTGAATCAATAACTGTGCACCCTGCATGTATCATTGCTGCTGTTGCAAGTGATGATACTCCAAGACTTGTTATTGTACTTCCAAATACTGAACTTGCTACTGCTGCACCTGAAGTTGTAGAGGCTGTTGCTCCAGCCATTAATATACCCGAAATTGGTGCTAATGCAAAACTTGGTAATCCTAATGTATTTATACCTGATATTATAACATCTTTTAATGCTGAATTAGATATTATTCCAGCTATTGTTCCTGTTCCAATTAAAAGTATTGCCACTCCAGTCATCTTACTTAATCCAAAAGTCGCATATTCATTCAGTTTCTTAATTTTTCCCATACATAGTACTCCAACAATACCTCCTACCGGTAAAGCTATTAATGGATCTATACTTATTTTTGCAATTGGTCTTAACATAAGAAGTCCAATTGCTACTAATGGACCAACTATAGCAGAAAAGAAACTTGGCATACTTTCAGTATTTTCAATTACTTCATCTGCTTCTACATATGTTCCTTTTTTAACTAATTTATTTGCAATTATACATGTAATTATCACACCTGCAATTGCTGGTATTATTCCTGCTATCATGACACTTGTTAATGATACATTTAAATTTTCCGATACTGCTATTGTATTTGGATTTGGTGAAATTATGTTTCCAGCTTTTCCTCCTCCTATCATAGCAAATAATATTGCAGTTTTAGTAATATTTGATTTTCTTGCTATTTCAAGCGAAATTGGAGCAACTGTTATTACTGCAACATCTATAAATACTCCGACTGCTGTTAATACTAATGTTGAAATAGTTAAAGCAACAAGTGCTCTGTTTTCTCCAAGTTTCGAAATTATTGTCTCTGCAATTTTAGTTGCTGCACCTGATTGAATAAGTACTCCAGCTAAAACTCCTGCTGTTAAAATTCTAAGAATAGCAGTCATCATTCCCTTAGCTCCATTCATCATAAGAGTAACTGTATCTGTAAGATTTGCTCCTCCTATAAGTCCTCCAATTAAAGCTCCTATTATTAATGCATAAGCTGGTTGTATCTTTTTTACAATTAAAAAAATTGCTATAGCTAATGCTAATATAGCTCCTAATGCACTTACTTGTATATCCATATAATTCCCTCCATATATTAATTTTTTATATATTAAATTTTTTATTAAACTTGGATCATCTTTTAAAATCAATATAATCTCTTTATCAGATAGTTTTAAATAATACTCATCTGTTGATATATGCTTTCTGATTTTTTTTAAAACCAAACTGTTACAAATATCATCATGATAAATTAGCACAACTCTTTTAGGCTGCAAAATATCAATATCAACAGACTGTCCTTTTAAAATGAATTCATTACTATAATTTCCTTTTAAATAAATCCACTCATAAAGAAATTCTTCTCTAAGCATCTCTTTTTTTAGGAATAATTTTAGAGAATATTGTTCGGAAAGAAGAAGTTCTGCTGTTATTTTTATTATTTTTCCAAATAGAGAAACTTTTTCAGGATCTCCTGTTATTCCTATTATTCCTTCCACTTCATCTTTAAATAATATAGGAATATTTAATCCTGGTTTTACAAATTCATCTTCTTTATATATTTCAACTTCAATTTTTTTTGAAATTGCTTCTGCTGCACCATAGTGAATAGTTCCTACACGCTCTTTATTGCTGCTTCCAATTATTATACCTTCCTTATCCATAATATTTATATCATAGGGTATTACATTAGAAATTGTATCTATTATTTTTTGTGCTATATGTTTATTTAACATAAATACTTCCTCTCTATTTGTCTTATAGTTATAATAATTATCCTCATCAAATATGTTTTTCTCAATATTTATTATGGATAAATTGCCAAAAATAAATACCCAGTAATACAAAATTTATATTACTGGGCTTAAACTTTAAAATATTAAGACTCTTTATATGACCTGGAATATATAGAACTTCAAGTGTTATATTCAGAACTTTCTAATATCCCATTGCCTTTAAAACAATATCCGCCTTTTCTTTTCCAACAAGACATGTAAGTAGCTGAAATGCCACATCCGCAGCTGTTTCAGGACAAAAGCTTGTGATAATATTACGATCAACCACAATTCGCTGGTCTTGAATCACATTTACTCCAAATGCCGCCAACTGCTTCTGTCTGGTCCCTCCGTTCAAATGATAGGTCGTTGCACTTCTCCCCGAAAGAACACCGCTTTTCCCGATAGGTAATGCTCCTACACAGATACTTGCAATATATTTTCCTTGTTTATCAAATTCGACAATCATATCCAGAAATTGCTTATTATAGGCTTCTTCATAAAATCCGAACTCTTCAAAACCTCCTGGAATTGCCAGTGCATCATATTCATCAATATTGACTTCATTAATTGTTATATCAACAGTAATAGGAATACCAAAAGTTGATATAACAGTCTTAGAAAATCCGCATGTAACAATATCAATATCATATTTAAAATCATTTCTTGCCCATCCAAATACATCCACAAATGGAGCAAATTCCATTGTCTCAAAGCCTTTGTTGCAAAACAGTAATATCTTCATAAGTGCCTCCTCAAATTTTTCTTCATTATAGCATATAACAAGCCTTCTTTTAAATCAATGACAAAGTGGCTTCGCAAATAACGCTTTATATGATTCAGTTTAGAGAAACTCTATCTGCACCTTTTAAAAACATTATCCTCGGCAAATCCAACAATCACATCACTTTCCAGCCCCTAATATTTATCCACAACCTGAAAAATAAAGAATTTCAAATAATATGATTCATCAGAATTCCACAAAATCGGGTGATCACAGCTCTGAGTTCTTACTTCAATCTGCCTCAAAGTTCTTCTTGCATCATGAGCAGCTTCATTAACTGTTTTCTTAAGCTGTTCTTCACTCATATAATGTGAACATGAGCATGTTGCAAAAAATCCACCTCTTTTAACCATTTTAATTCCTCTAAGATTAATTTCTTTATATCCTCTTATTGCTTGTTTTATAGTGTTTTTTGATTTGGTAAAAGCTGGAGGATCTAATATTACCACATCAAATTCTCTTCCTTCTCTTGACCATTCTCCTAAAACATCAAAAGCATTACGGCATTCAAATTTTACAACATCCTGTAAATTATTAATTTCAGCATTTTTTCTTGCACAGTCAATTGCATGTTGTGATACATCAATTCCAAGAACAGATTTTGCTCCAGCAATTCCAGCATTAAGTGCAAATGATCCAGTATGAGTAAAGCAATCAAGCACTTCTTTATCTTTACATATTCTATGTATTGCTGCCCTGTTTTCTTTCTGATCTAAAAAGAATCCTGTTTTTTGTCCGTTTTCAATATCAACTATGTATTTTACTCCATTTTCAATTATTTCAACATTGGTATCAAAAGGTTCTGTAAGAAATCCTTTAGTTTGTTCTAACCCCTCGATTTCTCTTGTTTTTATATCGCTTCTTTCATAAACTCCCTTAGCACCATATTCTTCAACAAGTATCTTTACAACTATATCCTTATATTTTTCCATTCCTAAAGTTGAAATCTGAATAACATAATAATCACTGAATTTGTCTACTGTAAGTCCTGGAAGAAAATCCGCTTCTCCAAAAATAAATCTGCATGAAGAGGTATCAATAAGTGTTTTCCTATACTCCCATGCATCTTTAAATCTCTTTTTGAAGAATTCTTCATCAATATCTTCATTCATATTATGAGTCATTATTCTAATTGCAATCTTGCTGGCATCATTTATATATCCTTTTCCAATAAAATATCCTTTATGATTATAAACTTCTACAATATCACCATTTTCATAATCTCCATCATATTCATTTATTTCATGTCTATAAATCCAAGGTCTTCCCTGTTCTGCTTTCTTATTTTTTCCTTCATATAAGTAAAATTTGCTCAACATTTGTTTTACGTCTCCTTCCTTGCTTTTGCTTTTTAGATTATATCACATAATTCTATTATTTTAATAACAAATTGTTTATTTAATTACTAAAGCATTAAAGCCCTGTTGCTAGGAAAATTCTTAGCAACAGAGCCCTTAAGAAATATTATTAAATTATTTTTCATTCATAATATTTTTAATTTGTTGTAAAAAATTTATCATATCAGAAATAATAATAAACTTATTGCTCATTTCTGTATTTAAAGAATCCAAATTTTTCCCAAAATCAGAAACAAGATTATTTACAGATAAAACACCTTCAGTTGTTCCATTTATTTCTGAATTTGTTATATTCGTTGCCTCAATTATATTTTTTATAAACATTTCAATTTCATCATTAGTTTCTATAACCAAATCATATTTATCTTTAACTGATTGTGAATATTTATAATTGTCTACTATATCACTTTTGGAATGATCTATTTCTCTACTTAAATTATCTATTCTTTTATATAGAGTTTCTATACTTTTTTCGATTTCACTTACAAAACTTGTTGTTGAAGATGATAATTTTCTTATTTCCTCTGCAACTATAGCAAATCCTTTTCCAGCTTCTCCTGCTCTAGCAGCTTCAATTGATGCATTTAATGCGAGAAGATTTGTACTTTCTGCTATTTCATTTATATTTCCTGATATGCTTTTTATATTATTAAAGTCTTCCTTTAGGAAATTAAATATTTTTTCAATTTCATCAAGTTCAACACATGTATTATTTATTCTTTCAGAAAGATTTTCCATATCTAAATCTGCATTATTTACTGCAGACTTAGAATTGTTAATCAATCCTGTTGCTTTATTAGCATTTTTGCTGAATTCACTAAAATTCATCTGAAGATTTTCCATCATATTTTTTATGTTTCCAAACTTTGAATAAGTATCATTGATATTATCCACATGTTTTTTTACCATATTTTCTTGCACCATAAATTTTTCTATTTGTTTTTCTAGATATTTTATTGCATAATTTACAGCATATACATCAGAATTTCCTAAGTCTTCAGAAACTTTTGAATTATTCATTTTATAATCATCTTTTATACTAACATTCTCATTCTCTTTATAATTTTCTTTTTTTCTAAACCAACTCATAACAATTCTCTTCCTTCCAAATTTATTCAAATACTGCTATAACCATTGTTTGATTAAAATGATACTGATTATACTGTTCCCCATATCCTGAAAACCCAATGTAATTGTCAACTGCATTTCCAATCTTTTTAGCAAATTCAGTTAAATAATTATTTTGTTCAAACAATATAGACCTAGCCAAACAATTTATCATTATTGCTAAAGAAGGCTTTATGTCATCATTTTTTATCTTATTTACTGTAATGTCATTAATTGCCTTATAATCATCAAGCTCTAATAAAACCATTGAAGAATTTTTATATATTCTAGCATGATATGAAATTCCATTTTTATTAGAAATCTGATTATTTGCTGTTATAAATATATCTTTATCAATAATTCGACCTACAGGATAATTATCAAAGTAATTAGGAAGTTTATTTATATCTGTATTTAATATATGAGCCATAACTTCAGCTGCTGGTTTGTCATCATACTCATAAACTGTTCTTGATTCTACATCTACTTTTGTAGCTGTAAAATGAAAATTTGTTGGTTTATATATGTTTTCCTTATATATTTTTATTCTTCCAGTAAGATTTTTTATGATTACAAATGCACTTGCATTTAGGTAAACCTTTCCATTAAATGCAATAAGATTTTTATCATCTTTAGCACTATTACCAGCTGTTCCTCCAAACAAAGGTATATTTTTATCTTTCAGTACTGAATTTAAAACAGATAGTACTAATTCTTCACAGCTTATGAATGCATTAGAAACTTCAAAGCAAATGGCATTATCTGTGTCTCTAAGCTTAGAGACACACTTTTCTATCCTTGATATTGATTTTAATGGATATTTATCCGCATTTTCTATTATATCTCCATAACATTCAATTCCATCAGTAATAAAAAGGGCTATTATATTGTCTTTGTATGCTCCTTCTTTACAAAATGCAGCAAATGTTGTACTTCCTATAATTACACTGTTATTAAAATTAGCTTTTAATTTTTTAGAACACTCTTCAAAGCATTCATACTGACAGAAAAATATGATTAATTTGGGTGAATTTATTTCTTGCGAAATCTCATTTATTGCTTCATTCATATCTTTTTTAGTGCTTCTTCTTATCTCATAATTCATATAGCGATACCCCCAATATATAAAACATTTATATCAAGATAATTTGTAAAAAATAACCCTTGATACTAAAAATAAAAACTACCCTTTAATCATATTATACCATAGTTTTACATAATATTTAAACCTCTACATAGTATAATTTTAATGTGACCATGATTAATACTATAAAAACTAATCGGCTTTATACATTTTTTTTAACAATTCTATCTCTTTAGCATATCCTTCCAGTTCATTTGGTGTTTCTAGGAAAAATGGAATACCCTGTAGTTTAGGATGATTTATTATCTTTTCTATAGCTTCAAAACCAATAGTTCCTTTTCCAATTTTCTCATGTCTATCTTTATGGCTGTTAAATGGATTTTTACTATCATTTAGATGAATTGCATGTAATCTATTAAGACCAATTATTTTATCAAATTCATCTAATACATTATCAAGATTATTTACAATATCATATCCTGCATCATACACATGACATGTATCAAGACATACTCCAACATGTTCTTTTAACTCTACTCTATTTATTATTTGTGCTATTTCTTCAAAATTTCGTCCAATTTCAGTTCCTTTTCCCGCCATTGTTTCAAGAAGTACTTTTGTTGTCTGTTCTTTTGTTAATACTTTATTTAAAAGTTCAGAAATATACTCTATTCCTCTTTCAATCCCTTGCTTAACATGGCTGCCTGGATGAAAATTGTATAGATTATCAGGAAGAAATTCCATTCTCCTCAAATCATCCTTCATCATTTCCAGTGCAAAACTTCTTGTACTTTCGTCTTTTGAACATGCATTTAATGTGTATGGAGCATGGGCAAGAATTTTCGAAAAGTTATTTTCCTCCATTAATTCAAGAAGTTTTTTTACATCATCTTCATCAATATCCTTAGCTTTTCCGCCTCTTGGGTTTCGAGTAAAAAATTGAAATGTATTTGCACCTATTGATAATGCTTCTTTTCCCATATTATAAAAACCTTTAGTTGTTGATAAATGACACCCTATACTTAACATACTTTATCTCCTTTGTTTATTGCTTAATTAATAATAATTATTATCTAATAAAATCTTATCATATTTCCTATAAAATTTAAACAAATTCTGTTTAACGGAAAATAAAAAAATACAGCTGTTATTTAAGCTGTATTTTTTATTTCTAATAGTCTAAATTTTCAACTACCTCTGAAGCATCAAATGATTCCTTAAGAAGACCTTTGCTAACAAGCCAGTCAATATTATCCTGCCATACTTTTGTATCTTGATGAAGAAATTCTGCATCCTTAGTTTCCATAACTGGAAGAAGAACTTCCATACTTTTCTTTTCAACACTTTCACTTAAAGGAAAGTTTTCTTCATTTTGATTGTTTAAAAGAATTTTTAGTGATTCATCAGGACTATTTTTCATATCTTCAAATCCCTTTTTAGATGCTCTTAAAAACTTAGAAATTTTTTCTTTATCCTTATTTAACGTATTTTCTCCAGTAACAAATACAAGTTCATAATAATTAGGAACTCCGTAATCATTTGGAAAGAAATAATTCAATTGAAATCCTTCTTCCTCCATTTGAGGGACTTCATGATTCACAAGACATCCAATAGTAGCATCAACCTTACCAGTAGTCATTGAACTCATCAAATCAAAGCCTACATCAATAACCTCTGCACTATCAGGTTTTTCACCTGCATTTTCAAGCATTGTTGAAATTATTCCTTCTGAAAGTGCAGTTCCACCATATCCTATTTTCTTTCCTACTAAATCTTTAGGACTTGTTATATTCTTATCTTTAAGAGATAAGATAATGCTTAATGGCGATTGAACGATTGTTCCAACTGCTTTTACAGGTATATTTTCATTTCCTCTTGACATTGCAACATCCTGAAGATAGTAAATTCCAAGATCAGCTTTTCCTGCTGCGGTCATCGAAATTGCATCATTTGTATTTGAAGGGAACTGAATATTTACCTTAAGTCCTTCATCTTCATAATAGCCCTTTTCAATTGCATCGTAAATAAAAGTATGTACTGCATTAGGATACCAGTCAAGAACAACATTTACTTCTTCAAGTTTTCCTTCATTTTTATTGCTGTCAGATGTATTTTGGCATCCAAGTATTCCAAGCACTATTATTCCTGACATTAAAAGTGATAAAATTTTTTTCTTCATTTTTTAAATATCCTTTCTTATATAAAGTAGTCATATTTTTAACATATTATTTACAATGAAAGTATAGTTTCATTGATTACAACATATTTTCTAATTCATCTATATTTCATTTCTCCATTTTATAAAATGTTTTTCTGCAAGAGTTATCAGATATACTGAAATCATTGCAACTGCAGATAATAAAACTATAGGTGCAAATACTCCTGCTCCATCAAGCTGAGTCATCATTCTTTTACTGAAGTATCCAAGACCACTCTGCGCTCCCAGCCATTCTGCAATTGCAGCACCAATTATACTTAGAGGGATTGCCATTTTTATTGATGAAAAGAAATATGGCATTGCACTTGGAATTTTCAATTTTAAGAATATATCCATTTTGGATGCACCGAATGTGACAAGAAGCTCTTCAATTTCTCTTTTTGTAGATTTAAATCCATCATAAACTGTAATTGTTATTGGAAAGAAAGTTATTAATATTGTCACCAAAACTTTGCTCCATATCCCGTATCCAAACCATAATACAAATAATGGTGCAATTGCTGTTGTTGGAATTGTCTGTGAAGCAATTATTATAGGATATAAAGCATTAGCCGCTTTTTCATTTACATCCATAAACACTGCAAGACTTATACCAAGAATTATTGAAATAACCAGTCCTAAAACTGTAACTCCCATTGTTGCAGGGAGGTGAACTGTAAATAGTGGTTTCCTCAGTTCGTACAATTTTTCAAGAATCTGAACTGGTGATGGAAGTATATAATGTGCATCAATTATCATAGCAATCACCTGCCATAAAATAATAAGAAATGCCATAAGGATAATTGATGGCAGATTTTTTTTCATAAGTAAACTTCACCTCTTATATTAATTTTATTTCTAATTCCCTACATTTTCAGATCTGAGCTGTTTTATAAGTTCTTCTTTTAAAAAAAGTATTTCAGGTTGTGATAAAAATGACCTATTTCTTGGATATTCAAGTGGAACATCCACTTCTTTTAAATGCGTTATTGGTCTGTCGCATACAACAAAAACAGATTTTGATAGGAAAATGGCTTCCTCAACATCATGAGTTATAAATAATATTGTTTTATTTAAATCCTTCCACATATCCAAAAGCCATTCCTGCATTGAAATTCTTGTAATTGAATCAAGCGCACTAAAAGGCTCATCGAGAAGAAGAAGTTCTTTTTCAGTAAGAAGAGTTCTTGCAAAGGATATTCTCTGCTTCATTCCTCCTGATAAGTCCTTAGGAAATTTGTCTTTATAGGTTTCAAGTCCTATTTTTTTAAGCATATTGTCTATTTTAATTTCTCTTTCACTCTTTTTTATCTTATTTATTTCAAGAGGCACTGATAGATTTTCACCAATAGTTCTCCATGGAAGAAGAAGATCTTTTTGAGGCATAAATGCACTATAATTCTTCATAGTTTTTATGGATTGTCCATCAATAAGAATTTCACCTTTCTGCATTTTTTCAAGACCATTTATCAATCTGAATATAGTACTTTTACCACATCCAGAAGGGCCGATTATAGAAATAAATTCACCTTTATTCACTTTAAAAGATAAATCTTCTATCATTGGTTCTTCATCATATTTAAATGCAACATTTCTAAATTCCAACATTGTTATTCTCCTAATGTATTTTAAGATTGTAATTTAAATATACAGCAAATATTTGCGTTATAATGAAACTGATTAAAATCAATTTGAATAAATAATTATATTGATGTTTTCCCTTCATTATAAGCCATATCCCAGAACATGTACTCATATTTCGAACAATCTACAAATATTTCTTTTAGCTTTTCAATTTTTTCACTACTAATATTTTGTCCCAGTCTATCAACAAATTTGAGAAGTCTGTCATTTGATTCTGCGTACTCATCAGATATATACCCATTTATCCATTCACCAAAAAAATTATTTTCCTTGGCATTTACATTATTTTCATTTATTTTATCAGCGATTACTTTATAACTCCAACTACATGAAAGAACAGAAACAATAAGATCTAATATGTCACCATTTTCTGACTGCCATAACATGTAATTTGTATATGACTTATTTGCAAGTGATATTTTTGTGTTTTTAACATCTTCTGTAGTTATATTAAGTCTTTCCATATATTTTTTATGAATTCCCATTTCAGAATTCAAAGTTGAATTTACAAGGTCTGCAAAAAATCTCATAATTTCTTCATCTGGGGCTTTTACAACTCCTAAAGCAAATATTTTTGAATAATCTAAAAGATATAAATAATCTTGAATCATATAATATTTAAATTTTTTTAAATCAAGATTTCCATTTTCAATTCCTTTTACAAACGGATGTTCATTATATGAAGTCCAGATATCTTCTACACTTTTATAAAGTATTTCAGTAAGTTTCATAAATTATTTTCCTCTTTTCATGTAATATTTAAAAATAATAAACATAACTATTATTTTTATATTCATTTATAAATTAATTTCATAAAACACAAAAAAGCTGTCTTTAAAAATAAGAAAGACAGCTGAATTAAATACAAAATAATAAATAAAATATTTAAAGCTCACTTCCCTACATTGGTATTGTCCAAATCAGGTTCAAAGGGTTAAGTAAAATTTACTTTCTCAGCTTTTCAGCACCCCTAGTTATATTTATTATATAATATTGTTTTTTTTATGTAAATAAGTTAATTTTATAGTTTGTTTTTAATTATATAATATATTTTCGCATATTATTTGAAATATAAATTGATTGATATTATATATATAATATATGATGTTCCTTTGTATTTTTTGTCTATGTTATTTCAAAAATTTTATATACATAACGATTTATCAAAAAAATGATTCCCTGATTATTGGGGAATCATTTTTTTGATAAACATATTAATTAATGCTTTTTTAGAACATACTTTGTGTTTTCTATTCTTCATATGATATTATTTTAAATTCTACCCCTTCAGCACAGTCAGGACATCTAAAAATAAGTTCATCAAACCCCATCATTTCACTAGTGACTTTCTTCCGTGCTGCATATATAAATGGGTAGAAAGCATTTACTGCAGTAAGGCATATTTGTGCTGATTTTTCTTTATCGATCACTGCTCCATTTATATATATTTCATCTCCCTCTTTATACAAATCACAATTAGATTTTTTAACTACAACCTTAACTTTATTTTCTTTAAACTGTTCCATAAGTTATCATCCTCCTAAAATACCCTGCACTTTTGCATATTGTCTTTTAAATCAATTATCCATAAAGCGCTTCAAAAATTCTTTTGTTCTTTCATTTTTTGGATTCTGGAACACTATTTCTGGTATATCATTTTCAACAATAACTCCATTGTCCATAAATACAGTTCTTGTTGAAACATCACGTGCAAAAGCCATTTCATGTGTGACTATTATCATTGTCATTCCTTCTCTTGCAAGTTCTCTCATAACCTTCAATACTTCTCCTACCATTTCAGGATCTAATGCACTTGTAGGTTCATCAAACAGCAAGACTTCAGGCTCCATAGCAAGTGCTCTTGCAATAGCTACACGTTGTTTCTGACCACCTGATAATTGCTTTGGTTTTGCATTTAAATATTTCTCCATACCTACCTTTTTTAAATATTTTAATGATATTTCTTCTGCATATTTTTTGTCTTTCTTTAATACTTTTGTCACTCCAATCATGCAATTTTCAAGTACTGTCATGTTATTAAATAAATTAAATGACTGAAATACCATGCCCACTTTAGATCTATATGTTGTAACTTTATTTTCCTTTTTCATAATATTTATATTATTATAATAAATCTCTCCTGATGTAGGTTTTTCCAGCATATTTATACATCTTAAAAGTGTCGATTTTCCTGAACCAGATGACCCTATTATACATATTACATCACCATGATTGGTAATAAAATCTATATCTTTTAACACTTCATGTTCACCAAATTTTTTTCTTAAATGCGAAACTTTAATTACAGGTACATTTAAACTTTTATTATGTTTACTTTTTAGAGCCTCCATTTCCTATTCCTCCTGTATTGTTTTGCCAAAGTTTAAATCATTTATAAAAATATCTAACTTAGCAAAATTACTATATTTAAGTCTTTTTTATATTTCACCTGACATATAATCATTTTCTGAAAGTTTATAATCTTCTGGCCCATCCATTTTTCTCTCAATAAATTGCAGTATACGTGACACAGCAAGATTCATTATGAAATAAATGATACAGATTATAAAAAACACTTCAAAATATTTATAATACACACCTGATGCAGATTTTCCTGCAAAATAAAGTTCTGATACAGATATTACATTTAATACAGATGTATCCTTTATATTTATTATCAGATTATTCCCTATCTGAGGCATTATATTTCTTAATGTCTGAGGCAATATTATATAAATCATTGTCTGAAAATAAGTCATTCCTATAGCTTTTGCACCCTCTGTCTGTCCTATATCTATAGATTCAATTCCTCCACGTACTGTTTCAGCCATATATGCTCCAGTATTTATCGATACAACAAATAAACCTGCAATAAATGGTGACATATCTATGTTAAATGCCTCCATTGCTCCATAATATATAACCATAGCTTGAACAATCATTGGAGTTCCTCTAAAAAATTCCACATAAGCTGTAAAAATAACTTTTATTATTCTTAAAATTGACTTATATAGGGTATTATCTTCTTCCTGTATTTCAATTTTTCTTACAATACCAACTAAAAATCCAATAATACATCCTATAAATGTTCCTATAAGTGCAAGTATAAGAGTGTATGCTGCACCTTTTATAAATAATGTTCCATATTTCTGTATAAGAAATACTACCCAGCCCAAGAAATCATTCGGCATGTCTGCTGTCATAACTATTCCCCCAAACTTTTATGCTTTGCTTATTCTGATAATGGCTGATATTTAATTGCATCATCCATCATTTTTTCCCTGTCTTCTTCACTTATTTCTGCAAGTGCTGAATTAATTTTATCTTTTAGTTCAGTATTACCTTTCTTTATTGCTATTCCCATATTTACATCTTCATCTGAAGCATCAAATCCATTTCCATCTTTAAAATCTAACAATACTAAATCTTTATTTGAATGAGCAGCTGCCATTGCAGTTGGTTTATCTGTTGCAATAACATCAACTTTTCCTGAACTTAATGCTACTATCATAGCTGGAACTGTATCTATTGCAGCCTGCTTATTAGCTTCTGGAATCTGGTCCAACAAATCATACCATACAGTATTTAATTGAGATGTACACACTGCACCTTTAAGATCATTTACATTTTTTGCGTTTTCATAAGCAGTTCCTTTTCTTGTAAGTGCTACTATATCAGCTTTATAATATACATCTGAAAAATCAACACTTTGAAGACGCTCTGCTGTTATACTTTGTCCAGCTATAGATACATCAATTTTTCCAGAACTTACACCAGGACATAATCCATCCCATTCCATTTTATTTATTTCAACTTTATATCCAATCTTATCTGCTATCTTTTTTGCCATCATAACATCATATCCATTTGCATATTCTTCACTTCCTGCAATCTTAACAGCTCCATTACTATCATCTGTCTGAGTCCAATTAAATGGGGCATATGCACACTCCATTCCTACTTTTAACACTTTTTCACCTGATGAACTGCTATCAGAACTTTTTCCACAGCCACTAAAAACACCCATCATAGATACACTTAATAATACTGCTAAAATTTTTCGTAATCTCTTCATAATTATTCCTCCAATAAAAAAAGACAAAGAAACCATATTGTATGACTTCTTTGCCACAAGTTAAATTTTATGTATTAATTATACAACAATTTTTAATTTTTACAAATAAAAATTTTACAAAATATATATTTTCTTAATTAAATTTTATTATATTTCTTTTTTAATTATAGCTCTTCCTTAATTATTATATAATTAATTTTCATATATTTTATCATTCAAATTTAAACTGACTTCATTATGTATATATAATTTATAAATAAAAAATATCCAATATTTATTTATAACAATAGATATATTAATTAATATTAAAAACATTCAACTATTTAATATGTTTCCACCATTAATATGAATAGTCTGTCCTGTTATATATGATGCATTTTCACTAGCCAAAAATACATATGCTCCTGCACACTCAACTGGCTGTCCTGCTCTACCCATAGGAGTGTCCATGCCAAATGAAGAAACCTTATTTTCATCAAATGAAGATGGAATAAGTGGAGTCCATATAGGTCCTGGTGCTACTGCATTTACCCTTATTCCAGTTTTTCCTTTTGCAAGAGCCAGAGCAAGTGATCTTGTAAAAACTTCTATCGCTCCCTTTGTCATGGAATAATCAATAAGAGTATCATGACCTTTAAATGCAACTATAGACGATGTATTGATTATACATGCTCCTAATTTCAGATAATTTATTGCTGCCTTTGTAATATAAAAAGTTCCATAAACATTTGTCTTAAAAGTCTTATCAAATTGTTCATCTGAAAGCTGCTTTATATCTGTACATTCATATTGTACTGCTGCATTATTTACAAGAATATCTATTTTCCCAAATTCATTTATTGTTTTTTCAATTGCTGAGTTGCAGAATGTTTTATCAGTTATATCTCCAGGAATTAGTATACATTTTCCTCCATATTCTTCAATTTTTTCTTTTGTAAGATTAGCATCCTTATCTTCATTTTTGTATACTATTGCTATATCTGCTCCTTCATATGCATATGCTATTGAAACAGCTCTTCCAATTCCACTATCTCCTCCTGTTATTAACGCCTTTTTGCCTTCTAGTTTCTTCTCTTTTTTGTTATATTCAATTCCATCATATATTGGCACTGGATTCATTTCAAATTCCATACCCGGCTGTATATTTTGATGTTGTTTTGGAAAATCAGTTGGAAATTTCACTCTACTTCTCCTTCTCTCATTATTATTATGTTAAATGCTATATTACACTAATATATTTTCCATTTAAAATTTATTTATTATAAATTACTGCTGGCAAATTTTATTACAATTTCATTAAATAAAATTATATCTTATATTTTGGTGATATAATTTAACAGTAACAGATATATTTTTCAATTGATAATTAATGATTTTTAATACATATAATATTAGGTAAAGCATAAAATATGATAAAAATTTATTAAATCAATGTTTATTATGTATAAAGATTATCTTGTAATTTTTCTTATTTAAATTAATAATTATTAATTATTAATTGTGAAATCTGCTGAAACATACAAATTATTACTGGAGGAATGCTTTATGAAAAAAAAATTATTGTGTTTAATATGCGCTTCTTTCATAAGCGCTACATTAATATCTTGTGGACATGCTTCTAATGAAAATGTCCCATCTGGTTCAGTAGAAAATACAGAAAATTCTTCTACACAAGGTGAAAATTCAGAAAAAGCACAATCTTCTGCAATTCTTGATTCACCTACAGCAGATATTTCTAAAATTGTTAGTGTTGATGAACTTAAAGAAAAAGATTCTGCCTCAATAGCTTCTGTTCTCGGTAATCCAACTGAGCAACAAGGAAATGATTCAACTTATGAAAAAGACGATTATATTTTTGATGTAACATATTATGATGGAGTATGTGGACAAGTAAAAATCACACCAAAGACTACTCTTGAATATCCTGCTGATGCAACTAACTCACTAAAGGTTTTAGGAATAACAGCAGGTGATGCAGATTCACTTTCTCCATCTCACTTTATATGGAACAACCAATTTGACACTTATAGTATAACTGTCCTTCCAGATGACACTACAGGAAAAAACATAAAAGATATTACCGTTATATTTGATGAAAAATATAAATAAATACAATAATAATTAAATCTGCTGTTATCTTTTCAGCAGATTTAATTATTATGAATAAAATCTATATCTATTAGCTTTATCATAAACACATTATCTTTTATTATACCAATGAATTTATTGTCACTTTCTTTTCTTAGACATATTTTCTATAATGACAACTGGAACATTATGACTTATACCTTCATCATCATTAATCGTTGTATAATTAATAATACCTCTTATTGTAACCCATTCATTTTCATCCAAATTAATGATTTCATCATCCTCTGCAAGTATTCCAACTATCTTAGAATCAGCTGCACAGCATGTCATTATGATTCTTCCAACAATAAACTGATTATTTTTCAGATAACTTTCTCTGCATACAAAGCCACTCATTTCTATGTGTTTCCCAACGAAATCTTCCGGAAATTTTTGTATTTCTTCAAGTATCTTTAAATTATTATCATCTATTACTATTGAACTTTGATATTTATTATAAATTTCTGAATTTTTATTTCTTTTTTCACTATATTCATTAATAAGTACATTATTAAGCTGCCTATGTCTGAATGTATCTTGAACCTTCACTGATATGCAGCCTATTATAAGTGCCAATATTATTGGTATATATTTTTTCTTTAATTTTAGACTGTTCTTAGGTGTAAATATATTTTTTATCTGAAACACAGCTATTATAAACAATAGTATTATTGCTGAATATATATATTTAACCATTTTCTGTCCCACATAGGAATCAATTTTATTAGTATAAACAAGATATATTAATCCCAATATACTGAAAACAAGTATGATGAACCACATAAATTCATCAAAATTAAATTTTCTCAATTATAGCTCTTCCCTTCAAAATTCTTTTAAACCTACTCTACATAAGTCTATAAACCAGATACCATAAATATACATGACACTATAAATACTATTCCAAATGTCACAAATGCAAGCTTTGAAATAAATTCCTTTCGAAATCCTCCTGAAAGCATAATCAAATTTTTCATGTCAAGCATAGGCCCTATTAAAAGAAATGCAGCTATAGAACTGAATGAATATGTTGAATAGAATGTTTTTCCAACAAAAGCATCTGCTTCTGAACACAATGAAAGAGCAAATCCTAAAAACATCATAAATATTATTACAAGAACTTTATTTTCACTTATAAATTCAAATCCTCTATGAGATGCTACAACTTGAAATGCACTTGATAAAAATGCGCCAAAAATTAAATATGGCATTATATTTAAAATTTCTCTATTTGTATGTTCTATAAGACTTTTTACTTTATTTTTTCCAATTGTAATATCCAAACATCCACAATCACACATAGTTTCAAAATCACCACTTCCCGAAATTATATTTGCATCATCTTTAGAAAGATAATCCATAATAATCCCTATTATCACTGCACATACAAATCCTCCAGCTGTTCTTATAATCACCATTTCCTGAGTATCATAAAATGCATAATATGTTGACATTATTACTACAGGGTTTACAATTGGAACTGACATCATAAATGTTACTCCAAGACCTGTTGGAACTCCTTTTTTTATTAGTCTTCTTGTTATCGGAACTATTGCACATTCACATACAGGAAAAATAAGTCCTATAAGTCCAGCACATATATATCCAATTACTGAATTGCCTGGAATAATCCTTTCTATAAATTCTTGAGAAACAAATATCTGTATAGATGCTGATACTAATGATCCAATAATTATAAATGGAAGCGCATCAAGGATTATACTTGTAAAAATAGTACAGAAATCACCTATTTCATGAAAATTGAATTGGATATTATATTTCTTATACAGATATGATACTGAAATTATAAATATACTTATAAGAAAAATTATTATTCCCTTTATCTGCTTCATAGTGTCCCCTCTTTCATATTATTAGATGTTACTCTCTTATATTGATTCAATCTTAAAAAGATACTTTCAAATTTCAAACTAAGAATATTAAAATAATGACTTCCTAATCTATAAATTCATAAGCTTCACTTTAAATTTCTTAAAGAAGCCATTATCAATAACTTTTGCTTCTT